>CASBQC010000029.1 GCA_949127805.1 Nostocales cyanobacterium PMM_0081 | reverse complement strand
GCAAATCAAAAACCATATTTCGTCAAACGATAATCCCCTAAATCAAGAGATATCTCATGAAAACGCTAGGTTGACTTTATGTTATCATCACTCAACCCAAAAGCGATCGTCATCCCTGAATCAAAAATTTACAAATAACTTAATATGAGTAGATTCAAGCGCGATCGCCTAATCTTCTACCACTTCCACCAATTCTTCTAGCATCACATCTAAAGCACGCGCCATCTTCAAAAGCGAGGTGAAGTCTACCATTGCTAATCCTGGCGCTCTTGCATAGGCTCTAACCGAACTGTAGGCTACTCCTGAACGGTCAGCTACATCTTTTAGTGTCCAACCTTTCTCATCAGCAAATTCTCGAATCCGCAGCCTAATCAGCCCCATTTTACTATTGACAAACGATTGAATTCTATCGTTTAATAATTGTCAGCTATAAAACCATCGCCCTTTGGCGTAGGAAACGTTTATAGCGATCGCCTGCAAATCAAAAACCATATTTCGTCAAACGATAATCCCCTAAATCAAGAGATATCTCATGAAAACGCTAGGTTGACTTTATGTTATCATCACTCAACCCAAAAGCGATCGTCATCCGTCCAACCCTTCTGCGTGTGCAAACTCCAGGGACTTGCAGCCTAATCATTCCCATCGGTTATTTGACAAATGATTTAATCAGTATATTAACCCAGATAGCCTAGTCTTCAACGACTTCAACTAAATCCTCAATCATCACATCAAAGGCGCGGGCTAATTTCTGGATTGCAGTAAAGTCAACCATTGACATCCCAGGCGAACGAGCATAGGTTCTCAAAGTACTGTACACCACGCCGGAACGATCTGACACCTCCTTAATTGTCCAGCCTTTCTCAGCTGCAAGTTCCCTAATCCGTAGCCTAATTACTCCCATTTCCTATTGACAATTGACTATCTCTAGTCTTATAATCTTACTATGCTATTAAACCATCGCCTTAGGTCGTGGAAAACCTTCATGGCGATCGCCTGCAAATCAAAAACCATATTTCGTCAAACGATAATCCCCTAAATCAAGAGATATCTCATGAAAACGCTAGGTTTACTTTATGTTATCATCACTCAACCCAAAAGCGATCGTTATCTGTGAATCAAAAATAGTTCACAAATCGTCAATTCGCCACTTTCCAAAAGCGATTTTTCACAAGAATTCGCGTTTAAATCATCTTTAATATCAACGCCTGAAGATATTTATCTAGTGGAATTATAAGCGATATGTAGATTCCGATTAGTTGCCTACTCCCGTACTACCTCCACTAAGTCCTCAATCATCACATCAAACGTGCGGGCTAACTTCTGGATTGCCGTGAAGTCAACAGTTTCTAATCCAGGCGATCGCGCATATGTTCTCAAAGTGCTGTAGACCACGCCGGAACGGTCAGATACTTCTTTGATCGTCCAACCCTTCTGTGCCGCAAACTCTCGAACCCGCAGCCTAATCATTCCCATAGGTTACTTGACAAACGATTTATATCAGTCTTTAATTATTATAGTATATAAAACGATCGCCCTTTGGCGTTGGAAACTGAAGAGCGATCGCATTTCAACAAAAACAATATCCAGTAAAACGGATAAAATTTTCGCCCTAGTTCTACTTGCAGATACTTTTTACATCAATATCCGGTTGCAGATACTTTTTATGTTATCATCCCTGAAGCCAAAAACGCTCGTTATTCGCGAATCAAAAATAGTTCACAAATCGTCAATTATTCACTCACTTGGGCGATTTGTTACCGAAGAGGCAGTATGTTTGATGTTCAACATCAACTTTGAAGATATTTATGTGGTGGAATGCTGGCGATATATAGTTTACGTCCACGCCAAGGGTGTGAGTAAATTTGTCAGCTATGCTGATTTTCCGCCAATTGTGGGAGTAGAGCCGCCCACAGCCGCCGACTTCATCAAATGGCGCAAGCGTTGGAAAAAGCAAAATGAACCGGGTCAAAGAAGCAAAGCGCCTGACTTGTGGGTGGAGTTTTTGAAGAACGAATTTTGGCGATCGCCCTCAAAAACTATGTTGTATACTTGGGGCAAATTGGTTGCGTTAATTAAATTTGCGTTTCATGAAGAAAGATTGCAGGAACTGCGAGACAACTATCGTCAACAGAGTAAGTCGTTAGTCGTTAGTCGTTAGTCGTTAGTCGTTAGTGGAAAAACAACCATCAACCAACAACCAACAACCATCAACTATCAACTAGCTTTCTTCAGCTTTGTTCGACGCTCGATTAGCACGCGCTTCGGCACAAGCCATTACCTCGTCCATATTCTCCAGAATTTCGCCTGGAAAGTTTTCCAAAACTCTGGTCGAAAGAGCAACGCGACCTTTACCTTCATCCAAGTCAATAATTACAGCTTTAACTAACTGACCAACTTGAAACACTTTTTCTAGATTGTCAATAAATTTTTGGCTCACCTGCTTGATATGGAGTAAGGCACTAATACCGTTACTATCAACAAACACGCCAAAAGGCTTGATACCAGTAACTTTACCTTCTAGCAATTGACCTAGTGCCAACATACTGAAGCCGGCAGAACGAGTCGCCAAGCGCTGAGAAAGTATTAGCTTATTATTATTGCGATCAATTTCCAAAAAGCTAGTAGTTAGAGTTTGACCTTTAAGAGCTTCTAAATTATCACGTTCAACTAAGTGCGATCGCGGAATAAATCCCCGCAAACCTAGTAAATCAACGGTGACACCACCTTTATTCACGCCCATTACCCGCACTTGTACCGTCTGGCTGTTTTCTTGCATTTGAACCAGCCGTTCCCAGATGTGCTTAATTTCCAACTGTTTCCGAGATACGGTAACTTGACCTTCTGCATCCTGTTCTCGGATAATTATAAATTCCAGTTCTTCTTGTAGGGGCAACACCTCCGACAAATTAGTTATTGCTCTCAAAGAAGCCTCATCGCGGGGGATAAAAGCGGAAGATTTGCCTCCAATATCGACATATGCTCCATCATGGTCAAGCTGGAACACTTTACCGTGTACCACCTGTCCCTTTTGAAACTGATAGTCGTGTTTTTCCAGTGCTTGGGCAAAATCGTCCATTGTAAACGACGAGTTAGCTTTTTGAGAAAGTTTCGCTTCGGAATTCATGATCTTTGAAGATAAATTGTTATTTGCTAATTGCCAAGCTAATTGTTTTTCCAATTAGCAATTTAGCAATTAGCCAGTCTTCCATTTGTAATGTGAACGGATATTTATTTCTACCTAACTGCTTAGTTGTGTAAACAGTTGTTTCACCTGCTCCCAAGCATCAGCCGCCGATGAAGGATTATAGCTTAAGCGATGGTCACAGAAAAATCCGTGGTCAGCTCCATCGTAGCGAAACACACGATGCTCTATTTTATATTTTTCTAACTCTGCCTCTATTTGATCTACCTGAAGAAGAGGAATGCTGGCATCTTCCTTGCCAAAAAAGGCGTATAGTGTGCCTTTAATTTCTGGGGTGAGGGTAAGGGTGGGAGCGCCGCCTCCTGGTGTGCGACTGGTAATGCCTGCGCCGTAGAATGAAGCGGTAGCTTTGATATCTGGTAAAGTGGAAGTGAGATATGCTACATGACCGCCAAAGCAGAAGCCAATACAGCCAAAACCATCTTTTTTTACTTGGGGGAGACTTTTGAGGTAATCAATCGCTGTTTGAATATCACTTAATAATTCTGATGCTTTGGTTTGCATGGCATAATTTCTGCCAGTTTCAATCGCTTCTGGGGTATAGCCAGTTTCAAAACCCGGGGCAATACGTTGAAAAATTGCTGGTGCGATCGCTACATATCCAAGTTTGGCAATACGTTCTGTAACTTCGCGAATATGGGCGTTAACACCAAAAATTTCTTGCACAACCACAATACCAGGGTAGGAACCTGGTTCTTGTGGTTGTGCCAGATAAGCCTCTATTTGTAAATTGTCAAGGGATAGCTTAACCGTTTTGGTATCGATTGCTTGAAGAGTCATAATTATTTTTACTCATGCTTTGTAATTATCAGATATAACTATGCCAGGATCTTAACTTCATCTCAACTCTTCGCGCCAGGATTCAAAGGACAGGGAGCGCATTTCTTTTGGCGACGACTGGGGAGGCTTGGACGCTATAAGAAATTTCCACGCCGATCAATTCCATGTATGAATAAAATATTTGACAAGTAGCATATGCAGCTGATCGCATACCACTACTAGCACTATTTGGAGGTTTGGTGATGATTCAATTCCGTATTCAGCCAGACAGTGAAATTCCCGCATCAACCCAGCTGTTTAATCAAATCCGGTTTGCGATCGCTTCCCGGCAATATCCACCTGCATACAAATTACCAAGCACGCGAGCGCTGGCGATGCAGACGGGGTTACATCGCAATACGATCAGCAAAGTTTATCGCCAGTTAGAAGAAGAAGGATTTGTCGAAAGTCTGGCTGGTTCGGGAATTTACGTCCGTGCCCAAGGTCATGAGGGCGGAAGTCGGCTGAAATCGCCAATTCTCAAGCAAGATCCAGAAGCATACAAAGTTGTCCAACAAGCAATGGATGAACTACTTTCCCAAGGCTGCTCGCTCAATCAAGCTCGTGAGATATTCTTGGCAGAAATTGATTGGCGCTTGCGTTGTAGTGCGCGGGTAATAGTGGCAGCTCCATCTCAAGATATTGGTGCTGGCGAGTTAATGATGTATGAATTAGAACAATCCCTCCAAATGCCAGTACAGTTGGTAGCGATGGAAGAATTAATTAAAGTGTTAGATCAAACATCTTCTGCCACTGTGGTTACAAGTCGGTATTTTATTGCGGAAGTCGAAGCGATCGCTGCCCCGAAAACTGTGCGAGTCATTCCCCTAGATATCTACGACTACGCCAAAGAAATCAATTTGGTGAGAACTCTACCAAAAGATAGCTGTGTGGGCATAGTCAGCCTCAGTTCTGGCATTCTCCGCGCCACAGAAGTCATCATCCACGGCTTTCGGGGAGATGAACTACTCGTGATGACTTCTCAACCAAAAGATGGCTACAAACTTCAAGCGCTCGTTAAACGTGCCGAAGTGATTTTTAGCAGCGATCAAGTTAGTTTTTCCGCAGTCCAAGCCGCAGTCCAAGCCGCTCAAGAGGACATTATTCGTCCACCTAAACTGATTCGCAGCGAAAATTACATTGGTACTAAATCAATTAACTTGCTCAAAAGAGAGCTAGGTTTGGGCTAATCTCTCGATAGTTACAGCACTTCCCGAAGTTATGAGGTACACTAATTGACCGAATTACCGTTTGTCTGTGCTAATAGCATCCCAAATATCTGTACCTCATAGCACTCATTACCCGACGAGTGAACTCGCGGCTACAAAAACAAAGTCCGCCTACGCGGACTAATTAATGCTCTTTTATTACTCTATGTCCTGAAAAATCAGTTTTTAGGTTAGTCCGCGCAGGCAAACTTTGTTTGTATAGCCGCGACTTCCAGTCGTCAGGGCTTTATGAGATTATTTTGTATCCAGATTAATAGAAGAAGGTTAAGCGCATTTTCATATAGAAACGGTATTAGTCCATAGTGGTTGACTATTGACTCTTGACCATCAACCAACTAATTCAAAAACTCTCGCACCAGCCGTAAATAAGTTGGTGCGTCTTCCAACATCGGGAAATGAGCAGTACGCTTAATCATGGCATACTCAACTTTATCGTTTAATGCCGCTGCCTGATGCCCCATCTGAGCGGGTATAATCTTGTCATATTCCCCCGCCACCAGTAAGGTAGGAACTGTTACCTTAGCGAATTCATCGGGCATTAACTCAGATGCCGCTTTACTTACAGAAGTAAAAATTGTGCCTAAGGCAGCATCGTAATCTGCTACCAAAAAATCTTGCAAAAAAGCCTGACGTTCTGCCCCTGGGATGGGAAGATGTAAAAATCGCGCCATAAACATTCGGTCAACAAATGGTATTTTTCCTAACCATTTGGGACGGAATTTAACTACGTAACCACCGAATTTATGAAAGGCTGCAAATGCTTTCTCATCGTACTCAAAAATGCCGCTACAAGTCAAAATTGCTCGTTCTACTCGTTCGGGGTAGCGGTTGAGAAACAAAGTGGCTATTGACGCGCCCATTGAATGAGCATTAATATAAACGCGCTGTAGTTGCAACTTATCTAGCAACACTTTCAAGTCGTCAGCGTATTCTTCTAATTCATAAGTTAACTCAGCGATCGCCTCCAATTCTTCTTTTATTGACTGCGACTCAACTGACTCAACCACAGATTCACTTGCACCCTCTGCAATTGGTTGTCCACCGGAACGTCCAAAACCGCGCAAATCGTAGAGTAAACAATCAAATTCATCTGATAAAGCATGAGCGGTGCTTTGCCAATATTTAGCCGAACCTGCCCAACCATGAACAAAAACCATTACTGGTTTCACCTGGGAACCAGATAATTTTTTTATCCACTCGTAATAGTGCTCAACACCCCGAACATTAATGTAAGGCATTTGTCACGCATTCAAAGGTCAAAGGTCAAAAGTTAAAAGTCAAAAGTTAAAAGCCTTTTACTAATGACTAATGACTCTTGACTAATGACTCTCTATGCTGATTCTGGCTTGGGTAGTGAGGATGGATGCATCAGCAATTCGGCAGTCGATCGCTTCTCTACCATCTCCCGCGTTACTGAACAGCGAGTTACATCTTTACGAGAGGGTAACTCATACATTACATCCAGCATCAGTTCTTCAATAATACCACGCAGCGCCCTAGCACCTGTTTTGCGGCGATAGGCTTCTTGAGCGATCGCTCTCAAGGCATCTGGTTTAAAGTCTAGCTGCACGTTATCCATCTTCAGCAGTTTTTGGTACTGTTTCACCAACGCACTACGCGGTTGGGTCAAAATTCCCATCAGCGCTTCTTCATCTAGCGGGTCTACTACCGCCACCATTGGTATCCGCCCAATGAATTCGGGAATCATCCCAAACTTCACTAGATCATCTGGTTCTAGATGGCGCAGAGTATCTGCCACTCGCTTTTCTTTGGATACACCTTCTCCTGGTTGGACAAAGCCCATTGACTTTTTGCCAACTCTCTGATCTACGACTTTCTCCAGACCGACAAAAGCGCCGCCGCAGATGAATAAGATGTTACTGGTATCAATTTGAATACAATCTTGATACGGATGCTTGCGTCCTCCTTGGGGTGGTACGTTGGCGATCGTTCCTTCTAACATCTTCAGCAAAGCTTGCTGTACGCCTTCGCCAGAAACATCGCGCGTAATCGAGGGGTTCTCGCTTTTACGAGCAATTTTGTCTATTTCGTCGATGTAGATTATTCCTCTTTGGGCTTCTTCCACATCCAAATCGGCTACTTGCAACAGTCGCAGCAAGATATTTTCTACATCTTCTCCTACATACCCCGCTTCCGTCAGCGTTGTGGCATCAGCGACGGCAAAAGGTACATCTAAGATTTTTGCCAAAGTTTGTGCTAAAAGGGTTTTACCGCAACCGGTCGGTCCCATCAGCAAAATGTTGGACTTTTGCAGTTCTACAGCATCATCTACAGAGGCTTTGCCACTGCCTTTAGACTGAATGATCGCCAATCGTTTGTAATGATTGTAAACCGCCACTGACAGCACTTTCTTCGCTTCATCTTGACCAATAACGTGTTCGTCAAGATATTTCTTAATATCTTGTGGCTTGGGTATCTGATTAAATGAGATACTGTTAGACCTAGCGCGACGTTTTTGAGGCGGTTCTGACCGGGGTGCGGCTGGTGGTGTTGCCGCACCATTCGTGTCGAGTAACTCCTCATCTAGTATTTCATTACACAAGTCAACGCATTCATCGCAGATGTAGACTCCAGGACCTGCGATTAATTTACGCACCTGCTCTTGAGACTTGCCACAAAATGAACATTTTAAATGGGAGTCGTACTTAGTCATACCAGCCTCTTATTTCACACTAGTGACGTTTTCCCCAGCGGTGGGTAGATTTTGTCTGGAAATAACTTGGTCGATCAAACCGTAGTTTTTCGCTTCTTCTGCCGACATGAAGAAGTCGCGCTCAGTATCAGCCTCGATTCTATCTATTGGTTGACCAGTATGCTCAGACAATAACTGATTCAAGTTAGATTTAATGTAAAGAATTTCTCTTGCCTGAATTTCTATGTCGATCGCTTGTCCTTGAGCGCCACCAAGCGGTTGGTGAATCATAATCCGAGAATCGGGTAAAGACATGCGCTTACCAGCGGTTCCAGCAGTTAACAGAAACGCCCCCATGCTCGCAGCTAATCCAAAACAAATAGTTACAACATCCGGGCGAATTTGTTGTATTGTATCATAAATTGCCATTCCTGCGTAGACCGAGCCGCCCGGAGAATTGATGTACAGTTGAATGTCTTTTTCTGGGTCTTCGGCATCCAAAAATAACAACTGAGCAACAATTGAGTTAGCAACAGTATCGTCGATTGGCGTTCCCAAAAAAATAATCCGCTCTCGCAGTAAGCGGGAGAAGATGTCGAAAGCTCTTTCTCCCATACCAGATTGCTCTACCACCATCGGGACGATGTTGCTAGGGCTGCTTTGAGAGTTAATTTGTCTTTGACCCAAACTGTTAATTGGGTCATTTCCCGACTGCGATATAAGCATAAAAGAATGTTTGAGAATAATTAGGACAAAGATTAAAGCCGCGATTTGCTGCCAATGAACAGCCAATTTGATTTGTATTTTAGCTATGTGTTAACCATTATGCCTTATATGAATAGCTCTCGTGTTACACACTATCAAGCTAAGGCGGTAATCTGGGTAAAAGTTAGGAGTTGGGAGTTGGGAGTTGGGAGTCAGGAGTCAGGAGTGAGGAGTTTGGAGTGATTTGTCTCCAAGGAGTCCCCCTTGTCCCCCTACTCTCCAAGGAGACAAGGAGTCCCCCTTATCTCCCTACTCTCCCTGAGTTGATTCTGGAGTAGATTCGTTTTTTTCTTCCTCTATCTCAGGTGCAGCTGCTTCTAATTCTGGTGATTCATTTTCTTCAAGTTGAGGAGTCAGAGAACCTAATGGTACAAGTTCAACAGATGAGTGTTCTATCAGCCAATCGACGATTTTTTCGGTTGAGAGTTCCTGAACGATGACGGAGCGGAGTCTTTCGGGATCAACATCTTGATCTGCGTACTCTTGGATCAGTTCTTGGAATCTGGCTTCGATTTCTTCGGGTGTGACTTCGATGGACTCGCGTTTACCGATTTCTATAAGTGCAAGCGATCGCTTTAAGCGTTCAATTGCTTCGGGGCGCGATCGCTCTCGCAATTGAGGGATAATATCTTGGGTAAACAGCTTCTTGACATCCAACCCCTGTTGAGAAAGTCTCATCGCTGTTTGCGTCAGCATCTGATCGACTTCTTGGGAAATCATCGTTTCTGGTAAGTCTACCTCAACGTGGTTGAGCAATTCTGCTAACAAAGCTTCCTGCTTATTCGCTCTTGTTTTGGTAGCAGCCTCTTTTTCATATCGCTCTTCTAAAGAAGCACGCAATTCGGCTAATGTATCAAAATCGCTCATTTCCTGAGCAAAGTCATCATTTAATTCCGGTAACTCTTTTTCCTTGATTTCTTTCAGCGTTACCGTGAATTTGGCTGCTTTTCCGGCTAATTCTTGGTTCGCATACGGATCGGGAAACTGAGCGGAAATTTCTTTGGTTTCCCCAGGATTCATCCCTACCATCCCCGTCACAAAACCGGGAATAAACTTGTCTTCCTGCAACTCTACTTGAAAATCTTCGGCTTCACCGCCAGGAATTGGCTCAGGTTGTGCGGTTTCGTCTTCTCCTTTGAAGTACACACCTTTAAAATCTACCACAGCCACATCGCCGATTTGCGCTGCACGTCCTTCCACAGGAATTAATGTTCCCATGGACTGACGTTCGCTCTCTAGGACTGTATCCACTCCCTCTGGATCGGATTTTACTTCTTCAGCCTTAACTTCAAAGTCAGTATACTTAACCAGATTTACTTCCGGTTCTACATCTACACCGGCGGAAAATATCAGAACTTTGCCCGGTTCATAATTATTAATCAATTCCTCAAACGACGATCGCAGCTGCGGTTGTCCGATCGCCTGGATGTTTTCTTGTTTTACCGCTTTCTCGATGCCATCTTGAATTATTTCTTCTAGTGCTGCTGCTTTCACTCTAGCCGTGCCAATGCGCTGTAGCAATATGTTAAGAGGCACCTTGCCTTTGCGAAACCCAGGAATATTAGCATCTTTAGTGAAGTTCTTAATGACCTTTTCGTAAGTTTGCTTAGTCATTTCTGGCGTAATCTCGATTTCCAGCCCTATTTGGCTAGCGGGAAGTTTTTCCTGGGTAACTTTCATGCTTGGTCTCTGTTATCTGGTATTTTTACTTTGAGTGGACTCAAGACCCCTACGATTAGCGCATCTAGATTGAAAAATGGATGCCCTTCAGCAGAGATCAAGTTTACTGCTAATGTCAAAGCAGTTGACACTAATCGCGCAATAACTTTACGTGGGGCACGCTCGCATGAGGCATTTGTCATTGAAAGAATCTCTCGTTCTTGATTTTCATTGCGAGCCTGCCCTTTCCCGAATTGGTTTTTCGTTCTTGGGCTTACACCGTGATATTCTGGTTTTCAACCAGGAGTTGGTATTTTGCTTTTAGCCTCAAGGACCAGTTGCCTTGAGGTATAGCTCAAAAACGTCCATTTGCATCATAGTATATCGATCATCCTGGCAACCTAGTTTACACAGAATCGAAGATTAAGGCGATCGTCGCGCCTAAGTGCAGATATCAAACTTGTTTTAGCCATAAATATGATAGTTTGTTGTATAATGTTAATTTTAAATTGGTAGAAAATTAAAAAAGTAATTGTTGTAAATTGCAACATTACTAATATGACCAAGAAAATAAATAATGTATTAGATTAAAAGATACCATCTGGAACTATTCGGATTTATTTTATATCTGTTATTGATAATTAAATATGGATAAATTGGGTATTTGACCAAAAATAAAAAATTGCAAATAACAACTTATGAAGTAAGGAGGAAGCAAATTTGTCTAAATCCTATAGTGTAGCTATTTTAGGAGCGACTGGCGCAGTTGGTAAAGAATTACTGCAATTGTTAGAAAGTCGTAACTTTCCGGTTTCTAATTTAAAGTTATTAGCGTCGCCTCGTAGTGCAGGGCAGACTCTACCCTTTAAAGGAGAAAATTTACCAGTTGAGGCAGTAAGCGATGCTATGTTTGATAATGTAGATATCGTCCTGGCTAGCGCCGGAGGTTCGATATCCAAAGTTTGGGCTTCAATAGCTGTCGCAGCGGGTGCGGTGGTAATTGATAATTCCAGCGCCTTTCGGATGAATCCAGAAGTCCCTTTGGTAGTTCCAGAGGTAAATCCCCAAGCCGCAGCTAGCCATCAAGGTATTATTGCCAACCCGAACTGCACGACAATTTTAATGGCGTTAGCAGTATATCCATTGCATCAAGTCAAACCAGTACAGCGCATTGTCGCTGCAACGTATCAATCTGCAAGTGGTGCGGGTGCCAAAGCAATGGCAGAAGTAACAACCCAAACAAGCGCCATTTTACAAGGACGCCAACCAGTCGCGGAAGTATTTCCTTACCCCTTGGCGTTTAATTTATTTCCGCATAACTCCCCATTAAATGATTTGGGATACTGCGAAGAAGAAATGAAAATGGTTAACGAAACCCGAAAAATATTTGGAAATCAAGATATAAGAATTACTGCAACTTGTGTACGGGTTCCCGTACTTCGCGCTCACTCAGAAGCAATTAATTTAGAATTTGCCACACCTTTTGCTGTGGAATCAGCAAGAGAAATTTTAAGTAATTCCCCTGGTATAAAATTGGTAGAAAATTGGGAAACGAATCATTTTCCCATGCCAATTGAAGCTAGCGGACAAGATGAGGTTTTAGTCGGGAGAATTCGTCAAGATATCTCTCATCCGTGCGGATTAGAACTATGGCTGTGTGGCGACCAAATTCGCAAAGGGGCAGCGTTAAATGCAGTGCAAATTGCTGAGTTGTTGGTAGAAAAAAATATACTCAAACCGATGGCAAGTTACGTTTCTAGTTAAAAAAAAGCAAATTTAGATCACGAAAATTGCTAACCAAGATACAGAAAAATAAATGGAAATGTGCGAATCACGCTTGAAAGAAATTTGCAGATCGGTTATGACAAGATAAAGCCACCAAGATACAAAAAAATAGCATCCATTTAATTAGGAGTGAAAAAAGGGTGGTTGATTTTGGTAGAGTTTTAACCGCGATGATTACGCCGTTTAAAGCAGACGGCAGTGTTAATTATGATGTAGCCGCAGAACTAGCAGCACATTTAGCGAAAAACGGTACAGATACACTAGTGGTATGCGGGACAACTGGGGAATCACCAACTCTAACTTGGGAAGAAGAATATCAGTTATTTGTTGTAGTGTCCGAAGCGGTGGCAGGAAAAGCGAAAGTAATGGCAGGATGTGGTTCTAATTCCACCAAAGAAGCGATCGCTGCTACTCAAAAAGCCGCTAAAATAGGAATAGATGGATCTTTACAAGTTGTACCTTATTACAACAAACCGCCCCAAGCCGGATTAAAAGCGCACTTTGTGGCGATCGCCCAAGCCTGTCCCGACCTCCCGATGTTGTTATACAATGTCCCAGGTCGTACTGGTCAAAACCTCAGTGCAGAAACAGTAGCAAGTTTAGCCGAGGTAAACAACATTGTCGGGATTAAAGAAGCTAGTGGTAATATAGACCAGGCAAGTGAAATTCGCCGCTTGACACCGAAAGAATTTCAGATTTACTCTGGAGATGATTCACTAACTTTGCCTTTGTTAGCCATCGGGGCAAAGGGAGTAGTCAGTGTGGCAAGTCATCTGGTAGGAACCCAACTACAGCAGATGATCCAAGCCTTTTCAACGGGAAAAACTCAGGTTGCTACTGACATTCATTTGCAATTATTTCCGTTGTTTAAAGCTTTATTTACAACTACAAATCCCATTCCACTTAAGAAAGCTTTGCAACTTCAAGGTTGGGAAGTAGGTTCAACTCGTCTACCGCTGTGTGAAGCAGACGCAGAAGTCACTCAAAAATTAAAGTCGGTTCTTCAGGAAGTCAATTTAATTCCAGCACAAACTTATTGAGAAAGAAGTAAATTTTGGCTGCCGTAGTTACTTAGAAAAAATAGACGTAATTTTGACCAGGTTATACAGATAAAGCCTGTGTTAAGACTAACTATATAGTATGAAACTTGAGCGTGTAAAGTCGATTTTCTTGAACAAGAGTTGCATCTGAACTGAAAATTCACGCTTTTTGAAAGTTACATAAAACACAAATACTGTTGCCTGTAATAGAAGACAGCTTACTTACAACTTATTAACCGTAAACAACAATCCAGGAGAAAATGGCTAAAAACGAAGCTAACTCCGCCCTAAAAATCATTCCATTGGGCGGCTTACATGAAATTGGAAAAAATACCTGCGTTTTCGAGTATGATGACGAAATTATCCTGTTAGATGCAGGTTTGGCTTTCCCGACGGAGGCGATGCATGGAGTAAATATTGTTCTGCCAGATACAACTTATCTGAGGGAAAATCGCCACAAAATTAAAGGGATGATCGTTACTCACGGTCATGAAGACCATATCGGTGGTATCGCTTTTCACCTCAAACAATTTGACATTCCGGTGATTTATGGTCCGAGACTAGCATTGGCAATGCTAGAAGGGAAATTAGAAGAAGCTGGTGTACGCGATCGCACGGAATTAAGAACAGTCGGACCCCGTGATGTCGTGCGATTTGGCAAATCATTTGTAGTCGAGTATATGCGTAATACTCACTCTATCGCCGATAGTTTCACTGTGGCGATTAACACCCCCGTTGGTGTAATCATTCACACAGGCGACTTTAAATTTGACCATACCCCAGTCGATGGCGAACATTTTGACTTGCAAAGGTTAGCCGAACACGGCGAAAAAGGCGTACTTTGCTTGATGAGTGACTCAACCAACTCAGAAGTACCCGGATTTACCCCTTCAGAACGTTCAGTTTATCCCAACCTAGAGCGCATCTTCATGCAAACACCTGGGCGACTGTTCGTGACTACCTTCGCTTCGAGCGTACATCGCATCAACATGACTTTACAGCTAGCGCAGAAGTACAACCGAGTTGTGGCGGTTGTCGGACGTTCAATGCTGAATTTAATTGCCCATGCGCGTAATCTTGGTTACATCAAGTGTGAAGATAATCTCTTACAGCCGTTACATGCTGTTCGGAATATACCAGAAGATAGAGTATTGATTTTGACTACTGGCTCTCAGGGTGAAACGATGTCAGCAATGACACGGATTGCTAACAAAGAACACCCCCACATCAGAATCAGACAAGGCGATACAGTGGTATTCTCTGCTAACCCGATTCCCGGAAATACGATCGCTGTCGTCAACGTCATCGATAAGTTGATGATGCAAGGCGCAAATGTAATTTACGGTAGAGATAAAGGAATACACGTATCCGGTCACGGCTGTCAAGAAGACCAAAAGCTAATGATGGCATTGACTCGACCTAAATACTTCTTGCCAATTCACGGCGAACATCGAATGCTGGTGAAGCACTCCCAGACGGCTCAAAGTGTGGGCATTCCGGCAGAGAACATGGTGATTATAAATAATGGCGATGTAATAGAATTAACTGAAAATTCTATGAAAATTGCTGGTAAAGTGCCGTCTGGTATAGAACTGGTAGATACTTCTAGTTCTGGCATGGTCAGTTCCAAAGTATTGCAAGAACGGCAACGCATGGCTTCAGAAGGCATTATTACCATCGCTGCGGCAATAGATTGGAGTGGCAAGCTGATGGCAAAACCAGAAATTCACCTGCGCGGGGTAGTGACAAGTATCGAGCGATCGCTACTCCAAAAGTGGGTACAACAGCGCATTGAAGAAATCCTCACCGTGCGTTGGTCTGAATTTAGCAATCCTGGCTTTGAAAGCGAGCAATCAGAGATGGACTGGGGTGGATTGCAAGGCATGTTAGAACGGGAATTGCAACGATCCATCAGAAAAGAATTGCAATGTCAACCATCTGTGACTTTGTTGATGCAAACTCCTGATGAACCTCCGGTGAAAGTTGCTACCGACGGCAGAAGACGCCGGACTCGCACTGCGGCTCAAGTGGCATCGTAGGAAGTTAAGAGGAAAAGCTCACGCAAAGACGCACCAGAGGCAAAGTTGAATAAGGGCGTCTTTGCGTTTTGGCGTGAGATTTAGAGAAAGATGAGCAGTAACTTGGGTTGGACATTGGGAAAAAGAAGATTGTAGATCACACATTTGGACATGTTACATGGCTTGACGGTTCGCAGCTTGAGCGCGACAAGCTACTGGCTACAATGTTAGATAAAGCCAAAAAACCTGCCGTTTGATACTCACTCCGTGCGATCGCTATGACGAAAACTTGTCACAAAAACTCTGCGTAACTCTGCGCTTACCTCCGTGTTCCTCTGCGTTTAAAATACTCAACTTAGGCTTATTTGGTATAGCCGCGACTTTAGTCGTTGGGTGCTAATGAACCCACAGATAAACCAAAAGTAAAGTACACACAGTTAACGGCGCCCCGAAGCGCAAATGTTCCCAAAAAGTCAGCTTGTAACCTAACTCGTTTGCAGCTTCTGCGACGATTAAATTTGCAACTGAACCAAACAAAGTTAGATTACCAGCTAAAGTTGATCCGGCTGCTAATAACAACCAGGAATGAGTATCGGTTTTAGGAATCAACGGTTGCAGCAGAAGTACCGCTGGAACATTAGAAATCAAATTAGACAAGATAGCTGTCACCCCCAATAAACTAGCCGCAGAGTTAATTGCATGAGTGAATGGCTGCAATAAATTTAACTTTTGCGTCACTTTTGTCAAGATAAAAAGTCCAGAAAACATTACTAACAGATTCCAATCCACTTTTTTGAGGATGCGTTGGGGTTTGACTCGGCGAGTAATTAGTAATAAGCTAGCAGCGACTAAGGCAGATTCTGTTAAGGGTAAGCCGGCAACAAAAGCAATGAGTAATCCGGTGGTGATTATTAAAGTTTTTTGATAAAGAGGTTTAAATATACGTGTTTTTGTGGTAATAAAATTATCGCTCGCTTCAAGCGATACCTGCGGCACACTCCGCGATCGCACGTCTGGATAAAGCAACCACAGCAATCCTATCTGAATTATCAAGCCAATCAATGCAATTGGAACTAATGCCCGTAAAAACTCTAAATAGCCAATACCGGAAAACGAGCCAATCAATATATTTTGCGGATTTCCGCTCAAGGTTGCTACCGAACCAATATTAGTTGCTCCCGCAACTGCTAGTAAATAAGGAATCGGATTCAAACCCAAAGCTTGAGTCAAGCTCAATGTCAATGGTGTAAAAACCAGCGCTATAGTGTCATTCAGAAAAATGGCGGAGAGGATACCACTGCTAAAAGTTAAGGCTATTAATACACCTAGAGGACTGCGGGTAAAATTCAACAACACCGACAGTGCCTGTGGGAAAAATCCTGCATAGGATAAATTAGCGTTGACTATCATCATGCTCAACAGAAACACGATGGTTTTAGCATCAATTGCTTCCCATGCTTCCTGTAAAGTCACCACACCCAAAGCAATTAGAAAGGCAGATCCAACTAAAGCGATCGTCGCACGGTTCATCCGCAACCCAGGTAGGCTACCCAACGCTAATCCTAAGTAAGTTAACCCTAATACGCTATAAATTCCATATTTAAGGACAATCACTTTTTTACTGAAGACTGGGAACAATGGATTGGGAATTGGGGACTAGGGAGTGGGTAATGGTTTTGTCCAATTCCCAATTACCAATTTCCAGTAAAAATACTGGCACAAGCAACTTGCATTAAGTTTTGTAAATGTTACAATAAAACCTGTCTAAAGGCAGATGTCTTTATTAACATTTAAAGTGTGTCAAGTTATCAACAAGATAGTGCTAATAGACTTCCAGTTTTGGAAAAAGTGCGGTTAACTTGACGTAGTAATAAATAGATTCTGATTCTAGTAGCTACCTAAACATCAGAATGTGTCTAAGTCAAAACACGATTCTTCCCGGAAAAGTTATTTACACCTTGTAGAGAGTCATCGGACAGTTCTGTGACCCTTACAAACACAGAGGAGTGAACCATGAAGGTATCTGATAGTACCACGCCAAAGTTTTTTTTAGCAAGCTGGGTATCGTTAAATCCAGCAAATGCATCTGACACTAATGTAACCGCGCTGTACAGTCGTTCCTCAGAGCCTGACCGTGACATTCTTCAACCGCTGCGGCTTCGGATAGACAATATAAAAGTAAGCGATCGCGTCTCTGCTCACCGCTTGTGCAAATTGATTCCGGCTCAATGTCCTTTTGAGCGCGATGTAAAATTATTCGGTAAAACCCTGTTTCACATTCCACCAATGTGTAAGCTCAACCCTTTATATGAAGAAGTAGTTGGATTACGTTTTCGAGCGCTGTGCTATCTAGCCGATGATTGCGGCGAGGATATATCACAGTACTGCTAATAAAGATGTTTGAAAAGAAAAGTTTTGGGCGAATATAATTCGCTACTACACAAACGAAGTCCGCCTGCGCGGACTAACAGAAAATCAAGTTTTTTAACCCGCGTAGGCGGGTTTTGTCTGTGTAGCCGCGAATTATATTCGCCCTTTTCAAACATCCTCTAAAGGCAATAAAGCGCAACTATTTTTTTTGCCATTTTTGAATCGCTGTTTGAGCTTCTTCGTAAGGAGCTGTTACCTCTGGAACTAAAGTAGCGGTTTCAATTGCGGCTTTAAATTCGCCTCTAGCAGCACGCTTTTTGGCGAGAGATAAAATTATTTGACTCCATTTATTCATCGATTTTTGCGCTTCATCGAAGCCTGGTTGACCTGGTGATACTTTTTTCGCGACTTCGATCGCCCGATTATAGGTAGATGCTTGTCCGGGCTGAATTAAGCCATTAGCTGCGTCTAAAAGTGTGCTATTACTTACATACTGCTTTGCTTCTAACCGCCAGTGAGTAATTGCAGCTTGAGCCTTGGGATAAAACGGCTCGCTTTTGGTGATTAATGCAGCTGCTGCGATCGCACTCCCATATTGTTTTTGTTTAGCTCGACCCTCCGCTAAATCTAAAATCATCTGGCTCCAAATCTTAATATTCTCCTGAGCTTGATCGTAAAGCGGTTCGCCTGCTTTTATTTGCCGAGCAGTAAGAATCGCCATTCTTAAGTCGCTAGCTTGAGTAAGTCTGAGGGACTTTTTCGCCAAGTCTAATACAGCTTGGTTTTGCTGTTGCGATTTGGAAATGAAAGCTGTTTGCGAGTTTGGTTGATTTTCTGGTGTAACTGGTGCGGTTGTTTGAGAAATAGAGCGAACATCTGGTGTTTTCACCACATTTATGTCACTAGTCGCAGTGTTAGGTGCTTTTGGCAATATTTCCGCAAATCTAAATCCTGGCTTATTGCGGACACAAATTAGCACGATTGAAGTTAGTAGCATTGTGGTGCCGACACCCCACAATACAAGCTGTTTCCACAATCGAGCATATGTCCTTCTTTTTTGGGGAAAGTTGGTTGTGTTAGAAGCAGATAATTGAGAGACGTAGGGTTCAGGTGAAGGAATAAATCTTCTACCTGTAGTCATCTGTTTTGAATCCAGAGTAGAAATATCCTCTGAAGTTGCTTGACCTCCTCCGAAACTGCGTGATATAGAAGTTATACTTGGGGCTTCTCCCCACGTAGGCTGTGAGAGTGGAAATTGTTGGAACCCAGCCGAATCTCTGAAAGAATTTTGTGGGAGTGAGGGAGCTGCAACAGCAACAGCAAAGGTTTCTTCTGTAGGAAAAATTGAAGCTTCGTCAGTATCGCTTGTCTGTGCCTGGTAAGGTAAGATTTGTTGCGGTTTTGATGGAATAATGACAACAGGGTTTTGTGTGGGACGCCAGTAGTGTTGA
Organism: Nostocales cyanobacterium PMM_0081; assembly: GCA_949127805.1. GTDB lineage: Bacteria > Cyanobacteriota > Cyanobacteriia > Cyanobacteriales > Nostocaceae > Hassallia. The sequence goes on along the minus strand of CASBQC010000029.1, from coordinate 1,442 downwards.
GAAAATTCTGGCGTGCGGACGCTCAAATAACTTTTTAACTCTGTTAAGCTGCTACCATGACCGGAATGCAAAGCTGCTAACAGCGCTTCGGTAAAAATTCCGTGACCAAGTTCGCTACTTTCGTAAGAAAATTGTTGTGGTTGACAAGAAACAATTGTGGCAATTTGTAATTCTTGTGCTAAGTCTAAAGTTTCTTTTCCTACGGCAGCATTGCCTTGAGCACCAAAAGTGCGGTTGATATCGAACACTAGGACAACATTCAAGTTAGCAAATTGCAGACTTTGCATCAGCGATCGCACTTGTATCCCAGTATCAAGCACCTGAGCCGGATTTCCTTCTACTGGCATCAAATAATCGTTGCCGTTGTAGTTAACTCCATAACCGCTAAAGAACAACCATACACGATCTTGCGGTTGCCAAAATTTCGCTACTAAATCCTCAAGCAAAATGAGAATATTTTTTTTGCTGGGATAGGTAGATTTATTACTAATAGGTGCTGAAGTATCTGTCATTAACAGACACTGTTGTGGCGAAAAACCCGCTTGTGTAACAAAAAAATCTAAGAGCGCTTCTGCATCTGCTTGAGCGCAACTTAATGGTTGAAAGAATTGATATTGATTGATGCCTATAGCGATCGCCCAATGATTTGCCATCGCGCTTTTTTTAGTTCTTGTTTACTTGCATAAAATTGCGGTTGGCTTTGCTGAAAAAACAAGGCTAACCTATGTCATATAGTCGAGGTGGTTCTGAATGAGTCTTCTGATTATATGTAATTTTTATTACATCAAGTTCATTAAAAATACTTTCGCTTATTTCAAATTACAGATCATCAGTAAGGAGCATAAAGTCATGAGCAGAAGTGTTGCTCACCAACTATCATCCATCATTCCCTTTCCAGTTATTAGCCAAATTGCCAAACAAATCCGGATAGTTCCTTTAATTGTTTTGCTCGGTACTGCAATTCCCGCGTGGCTTGTGTGTGAAGCGATCGCACAGCAGAGTGTGCAAGCTTATACCGCGAGAGTTGACTTAGCCATTGACAGTTTGCCAGAAGAAAACTACGAAACCATCCTCAGTCGCGCTGAAGCGGCGGCTAGGGCAGCAGCTCAACGCAGCTTTGACCAAGACATTTTAGTTACAGATGTTTCCGTAATTGTATCTGCCCAAAATTATGGGGCGATCGCTCCAGTTTTGGCATTAGAAGTTAGTCGTCTGCAATGGCGGAATCGTCCCGATCCACATGTTTGGGCAACTTATTTTAAAACTGCGCGATCGCTACTATTTTTTGGACGAGATTCCACAACTACGAATTCTCCTCCACCAGTTCCTGCTACCCCAACGCCAGCCCCACAAACAGCCCCAACTCCCAATTTGAACAAAACACCACAACCCGTTAATATTCCCCTAATTCCACCACCTCTAGAGAAACCGCAACCGAAGCG
>CASBQC010000028.1 GCA_949127805.1 Nostocales cyanobacterium PMM_0081 | reverse complement strand
GGTATAAATACCGCAGTTTTGGAGTTCTAATAGTTCTTCGGGACTTAATCCCGGCAATTGCTCAATCGACCAATCGCCGATTGGTGTGTTGCTCAACTTTACTTGATTTTTAGCAGACATTTTTTTAACCTGAAAAATAGGTTTATTTAATTATTGTGACAAATTGACGAGTTGATATTTTTGTCAATAGTTTGATAAGAACAAGTGGCATTGCAGTACTGTAGGATTAGTAATTCTAACTCCAAGAGTTTGAGCCAATGTTAAATAAAAACGGAAGCTTATGGAGAAAAGCGATCAAAAGCATCCTTGCTGCTGTAACAATCGCGCTAATTTCTGGGGGTTTAGTTGGTTGTGGTAATGATGAACCAAATCCACAGACTGAAACCCAGCAACAAAATCAACAAAATACTCAGTACAACAATCAGACTAACCAACAGCCTGTCCGTTCTAACAACGACCAAAAAGACGATAAAAACTAGGGACTAGGGACTGGGGAATTTGAAGAGGGGTAAAGGGTAAAGGAATAAAGATTTTTCCCCCTCCTTCTTTACCAATGCCCTCCTTTTCCCAATGTGAGCGTGCCCCATGCTGATACAAAACACTTATAATTACCTTGTGGATACTCTACGCCAGCGAAGACAAAAACTAGCCAGTTTGATTGATTTTCCGGCAATTCTCTGGTCGGGAAATACTAATCCGCGTAACTTCCCAGCAAATGTCTTTCCCTTTCGCGCTAGCAGTCATTTTCTCTATTTTGCGGGACTTCCCTTACCAAATGCAGCAATCCGCTTGGAAGCCGGCAAGTTAGAACTATTCATGGACGATCCTAAACCTAGTAGCGCTTTATGGCATGGAGAAATGCCTAGAAGTGAAGAAATTGCCCATAAAATTGGCGCGGATGCTGTTAAACCAATGGTAGAATTATCGGTAGAAGGTGCGGCAACAATTGCCGTGCAAGATGCTGCTACTTGGACTCAGCAGTCGCAACTATTGGATAGATTAGTATTACCGCAAATTCAGCCAACCGGAATTGACTTAGAGTTAGCCAAAGCAATTGTTACGGTGCGTCTCACCCACGACGAAGCCGCATTAACCGAGTTAAGAAAAGCGGCTGTTGTCACCGTCGAAGCGCATAAAGCGGGGATGGCTGCTACAACTAGCGCCAAAATAGAAGCCGAAGTGCGATCGCTGATGGAAGCAGTTATCATAGCGCACAACATGACTACTTCTTACAACAGTATTGTCACCGTTCATGGTGAAGTTCTGCACAGCGATCGCTATCACCATTCTTTGCAACCTGGTGATTTACTACTTGCTGATGTCGGTGCCGAAACTGAAATGGGTTGGGCAGCTGATGTCACTCGCACTTGGGCTGTTTCGGGTAAGTTTTCATCTACCCAGAGAGATATTTATGATGTGGTATTGGCGGCTCATGATGCGTGCATTGCCAAAATTCGCCCTGGTGTAGAATATGAAGATATTCATTTACTAGCTTGTAGCGTCATTGCGTCAGGTTTGGTAGATTTAGGCATTTTGAAAGGAAATCCGGAAGACTTAGTAGAAATGGATGCTCACGCGCTGTTTTTCCCCCACGGAATCGGTCATTTGCTGGGTTTGGACGTGCATGATATGGAAGACTTGGGGGATTTGGCAGGGTATGAAGAGAAAAGAGAAAGAAGCGATCGCTTTGGTTTAGGCTACCTACGTTTAAATCGTCCCCTGCGTCCGGGAATGTTAGTTACAATCGAACCTGGTTTTTATCAAGTTCCAGCCATTTTAAATGATGCGAATCTCCGCTCCAAATATCATCATGTCGTCAATTGGGAGCGTTTATCTCAATTTGCCGATGTACGCGGAATCCGCATTGAAGATGATGTTTTAGTTACAACAGAAGGCAGTGAAGTTTTAACAGCCGCATTGCCAAATCAAGCCAGTGCTGTAGAGGATTTGGTTGTTTGTTAGTGGTTAAGTAAGTGGGCAAAATTAAACGTAAAACCCTCTCCTGGTTCGTAGTGAGCGGTTTACCGCTCAATTTTAACGGCTGTTAGCGGAGCTTTCCCGAAGGGTAGCCGTTACTACGTTGAGGAGGGTTTATTTGTGCCCATATATTTAGATGTTATTGCTAAAAAAATAACCATCAAATTCTCGTACAGACGTTCCAGTGGAACGTCTCTACCTAACCCCTATTTTCTCGAATTTGACTTTTAACCCAATCACGGAATTCCCTAACTAACTCTAAATAATCTTTCTGCCCAACCTGTTGTAAAAAACTAGAGATTTCTGCAATAGGTAAATTAGGAAATGCTAAACTTCTTTCAACAGTTACATATTCTTGATTTTGAAGTATATTAATACGGAAAGACTTACCGTCATATCGCCAAATTTCCGGCACACCAATATCTGCATATACTTCAAAGCGATTTTGCGAACTACTAGTAATATCAATTTCCACAACTAAATCTGGTGGTGGATCTTGAGTTAAATCTATTCTTTTTTTGCCTTGAACTATGTTGATATTTTTAATGTAAAAGCATTCATCTGGTTCTGCTCCGCTCAGTTATGGACGTTTAAAAGTTGTGGAACCAAGGGGATAAATTCTAATATTTAATTCTTCGGCTAGGGTTTCGACAAATCGACCCATTGTCTTTTTGTAAATTTCATGTTCAGGAGAAGGAGCCATAATTTCTAGATTCCCACGACTGTAAGTAAGTCGCAGACGCCGACTATAACTAAGTTCAGCAAGCAAAGTTTCATAAGTTTGCCAACTAATACCAGATAAGTGAATTATTTCTTCTGGCTGAATCAAAGTGTTGCTAGTCATATGACTTTCCACCTAAATTAGGTTAACTATTACCCATTACCCATTATTAGCAATTATCAATTATCCTCAAAAATTGCCCCCATAAGCTCTAACTCTAGTTTCATCTGCTCAGAAAAGCCTTGATTCCATCCAAAGCGAGTTTTCTCGACTTTCACATTCTTCAAGTTAGCATTTCTCAAATCAGCATTTCTTAAATCAGCATTTCTCAAATTCGCATCTTCTAAATTAGCCCCACATAGGATCGCATCTTTGAGGTTAGCATCGCTAAAGTTAGTATTATTCAGGTTAGCACTGCTGAGGTCTGCCCCTCTAAGGTCGGCATTGCTGAGGTTAGCATCCTTAAGTTTGGCATCGCTTAGTTTAGCATCCATTAACTTAGCATTGCTGAGATTGGCATTCTTTAGCTTGACACTATTCATGTATGCACCGCTGAAGTTAGTACCTACTAATTGGGCATTGTTGAAGTTACTATTCCATAAGTAAACATTACTGAGGTTAGCATCACTGAGGTTGGCATTACTGAAGTTGGCATCACTAAGGTTGGCATCACTAAGGTTGGCACTTATTAACTGAGCACTACTGAGATTGGCACTGCTGAGGTTTGCACTTATTAAATGAGCATTGCTGAGGTTTGCACTTATTAAATGAGCATTGCTGAGATTTGCACTTATTAAATGAGCATTGCTGAGATTTGCATTGCGGAGGTTAGCACCGCTGAAGTTGCCATTCAAAAAGCTGGCATTTATTAACTGGGCATTACTCAGGTCAGTACCACTGAAGTAAACATCATCAAGGTTGACATTATTGAGGTTAGCATTGCTGAGGTTGGCAAGGATAAAATGGGCTTTGCTTAATTGCTCTTCAGATGCTTGATCAACTAGTTGTTGCAGCAAATCTTGATGAACTGATAGCTTGTTAATTTCTGCATCGTTCAAGGTAACTGCTGATAAATTGTTAGTTTGAGATGGAAATTGAGACTTTTGTAAAATCCGCTTCTGTTCGCTTCTGGCTATAAAAAAAGCAACTAAGCAAAAGCTCAAACCAACCACAACCGCTGGTGGTTTACCGTTTGTCAACAGCATCACTACAATACCCATAGCAGCCATAATAATCTGTTTGAACAATGAAATCAGTTTTGTTTTGGCTTCTTGATAAAAAATACTATTTTTCTGATTGACTAGAGCCATGTTTAAATACATTCCTTGTTTTTTACAATTACTTCATTCAGCCCAGAATTGACTTGTGATTCAACCTGGGAGTCCTAAGACAAAATAGTAAATTAGACGAGATGATGCACTTATTCAGACATAACGTGGCATAACCAAGGCATCTTCAAAACAAACAGGTATGAAGACTAGAGAATTTATTATTGATAATTCAGTGCCCGATTAATTGGGGAATTTTGAGAAGAATATATTATAAGGCGATCGCCAAGCTGAATTAACAGATAAATTTCTAACGGAGAAAATAATGTATCATTATTAATAATAAGAGTCTTCTGTTTGCGTGTATTTATCTGTGACATTTTTTATGGCTGGCTAATTGCCTCTTTGATCAAGCGGTATGAACCCAAGGTACTGTCATTCTTCCTAAAAGCTGTCTGAACTATGTGAAGCCTTGGCTAGGTCATCTGGTGTTTGGATAAATTCAGAGTGGGAAAGAGCGATCGCTTTAGACTGTTCATCTATATTGTCAGAGAATCAAAACAATGTATTAATAGTAACTCAAGATATACTGTGTGAAGGAAATGTTACATTTTATTAGGAATTAGGAATTAGGAATTGGGCATTGGAAATTGGGAAAAAGGTAATTGAGAACGTGGTAAAGCGTTTTTTCCATTCCCCTTTAAACTACTAGGTATTCGGTAGCTACAGACGGAATGAAAACTACTAAGCTGGTAAATAGCACCTGAAAATACCGGAAGTTAAACAGTGGCACCCAAACGCTATTGCTAGCTTCGTTGTTGGCTAACTACCTGTAACCAAATTATGTTTGATGCTCTATCTGACCGTTTAGAAGCTGCCTGGAAGAAACTGCGAGGACAGGACAAAATTTCCCAATCCAACATTCAAGACGCTTTGAAAGAAGTGCGTCGCGCTTTGTTGGAAGCAGATGTCAATCTTCAGGTAGTCAAAGATTTTATTACCGGAGTCGAGGAAAAGGCTCAGGGAGCCGAGGTAACTGCTGGCGTGCGACCTGACCAACAGTTCATTAAAATTGTTTACGATGAACTAGTGCAAGTAATGGGGGATGTGAATGTTCCCTTAGCACAAGCTGAAAAATCGCCCACCGTTGTGCTGATGGCTGGGTTGCAGGGAACGGGTAAAACCACAGCCACAGCTAAATTAGCTTTACATTTACGTAAATTAGAGCGCAGCTGCTTAATGGTGGCAACAGACGTGTATCGTCCGGCAGCTATTGACCAGCTAATAACACTGGGTAAGCAAATTGACGTGCCAGTATTTTCCCTTGGAAGCGATGCCGACCCAGTAGAAATAGCCCGCCAAGGTATCGAGCGCGGTCGGGCAGAAGGTGTTGATACGGTGATTATCGATACTGCGGGGCGCTTGCAAATCGATGAAGAGATGATGGGGGAATTAGCCCGCATCAAAGAAACAGTCCAACCACACGAAACGCTGTTGGTGGTGGACTCGATGACTGGTCAAGAAGCAGCAAATCTCACCCGCACCTTCCACGAGCAAATCGGCATTACTGGAGCGATTCTCACCAAACTTGATGGCGATAGTCGTGGTGGTGCGGCTTTATCGGTGCGGCAAATTTCCGGAGCGCCGATTAAGTTTGTCGGTGTGGGTGAAAAAGTCGAGGCTCTGCAACCATTTTACCCCGATCGCATGGCATCGCGAATTCTGGGAATGGGCGATGTTCTGACGCTGGTAGAAAAAGCCCAAGAAGAAATGGACTTGGCAGATGCCGAGAAAATGCAGGAGAAAATGTTATCCGCAAAGTTCGATTTTACGGACTTTCTCAAACAGTTGCGCCTGCTGAAAAATATGGGGTCCCTCGGTGGTATCATCAAGATGATTCCAGGGATGAACAAGCTATCAGACGATCAGCTCAAGCAAGGAGAAACACAACTCAAGCGTTGTGAGGCGATGATTAACTCCATGACCAAGAAGGAACGCCACGATCCTGATTTGTTGGCAAGTTCTCCCAGCCGGCGTCGGAGAATTGCCGGTGGTTCTGGTTATAGAGAACCCGATGTGAGTAAGTTGGTAGCTGATTTCCAAAAAATGCGATCGCTCATGCAGCAAATGAGTCAAGGTGGCGGTATGCCCGGTATGCCCGGTATGTTCGGCGGTGGTATGGGCAACCCCTACCCAGCAGGCAATCGTCCCCCCGCCCCAGGATGGCGAGGTTATACTGGGGCTGCAACTGCCAAAAAGAAAAAGAAGGACAAAAAGAAAAAAGGCTTCGGTAATCTTTAGGCAATGGTCAACGGTCAACGGTCAACAGTCAACGGTCATTGGACAATTGACTTTTGACTCTTGACTCTTGACTCTTGACTCATAGCCGTTAATGCTAGGCTAGTGCTAAAATTAGCATTCCAGCATCAACAAGCTACAAACTGATAGGTCACGCATAGGAGAATATTTTCTCAATCATGATTAAACTGCGCTTGAAGCGATACGGAAAAAAACGGGAAGTAAGTTATCGTATTGTCGCTATTAACAGCCTCGCTCGCCGCGATGGTCGTCCCCTAGAAGAACTTGGATTCTACAACCCTAGAACCGATGAAGTACGACTCGATGTTGACGGTATCGTGAAGCGACTGCAACAAGGCGCTCAACCGACTGACACCGTGCGTAGCATATTACAAAAAGCTAATGTTTTTGAACAGCTCAGTGCAAAAGCCGCATCATAACGACGAAACAAAATTGAGGACAGCCAGCCCTGACTACGTTAGGCTGGTAAAGTTTTTAGTGCAGCCGTTTTTGGAATCTCCGCAGTCTTTGAGCGTCGATTGTGAAATTTCTGACATCCTCAAACGAATTTGGATTCGCATAGCCTTTGACAGCGCAGATAAAGGAAAAGTGTTTGGTCGGGGAGGACGCAATATCCAAGCGATTCGCACGGTTATTGCCGCAGCCGCCGAAACCGCTGGACAATCAGTATACCTAGATATCTACGGCAGTAATGCCCAAGGTCGAGAAGGTATGTCTTTTGATGAAGACTCTGAAGAGCGATTACCAGCACCCAAATCGAGACCAAGAGAAGAAAACGACTCACCACGACCTATTGTTAAACCCCGCGTCCGCTCTAGTTTCGACTAGGAAGTAAATTACTTTACTCTGCGGTTAGGCAGTGAAGTCCACACCCATCGTCTTCAATAAGCCTGCTATCCTACGGTAAACGCCTTTATCTAAAGTATGAAGTATGAAGTATGAAGTATGAAATAAATACTATGGGGTTTAAGACCCCCGTCTCGAATACGGGTTTTATTTGGGCTTTCTTTCAAATAAGCGTTCAAATTCTTTCTATTTTCATCCTTCATCTTTTATCCTTCATCCTTTTTAAGCGGGTTTAGTGAAGAATTTTGAGATTTGGCACTTACAGTACAAGATGGGGATAAGCCGTAACAATTGTTTTGAGTTTTCCACTCCTCAGAATTATTTGTGGCAAAGTCAAACCGGAAATGACTACATCTACTTTTGACATTTATCCCCAAAATTATATTTAAGGTCGTGTGCTTTGCCACGCGACCTTAAATTAAGTAGCCTTTGGTGATGCGTACAGAAATCATTTTTTGGGGTAGGCTTAACTTGGTTTTTACTTTGGTGTGCCGTATCATTTTTGACGAAAAACGGCAGAGAAAATCTTAACATTTGTAAAAAACAATTCCTCACACATTAAGAAATAAGTAGGTAGATGCCTTGCCAATTCAACTGCCAAATATCGAGAGCGCGATCGCGCTAGCGGGACAACATGAAGAAAATCTCAAAACCATATCCAGGCAAACAGGAGCTAACCTGGTTCTACGGGGACAGGAATTACACATTGCAGGTACAGAAAAACAAATTGATTTAGCTAGTCGATTAGTGCGATCGCTTGAAGATTTGTGGACTTGTGGCAATAGCATCACTAGTGCCGATATTTTAACAGCTCGTCAGGCTTTGGATAGCGATCAAGAAGAAGAACTACACCAGTTGCAGCGAGATGTTCTTGCCAGAACTCGCAAAGGAGAAGAAATCCGTGCCAAAACCTTTCGACAGCGACAGTACATCAACGCTCTACGTCAGCGAGACTTGACATTCTGCGTCGGTCCTGCTGGTACTGGCAAAACTTTCCTCGCTGTTGTCGTTGCCGTGCAAGCACTTCTTGCCAACGAATTTGAAAAGCTTATTTTAACTCGTCCTGCCGTCGAAGCCGGTGAAAAACTCGGCTTTTTGCCTGGAGACTTACAACAAAAAGTAGATCCCTATCTCCGTCCACTCTACGATGCCATCAATGAATTTATCGATCCCGAAAAAATACCTAATTTGATTGAACGCGGTGTAATAGAAGTGGCACCCCTGGCATACATGCGGGGACGTACTCTCAACAACGCTTTTGTGATTGTAGACGAAGCTCAAAATACTACACCCGCTCAAATGAAAATGGTTTTGACTCGTTTGGGCTTTCATTCTCGGATGGTGATTACAGGTGACATAACACAAACCGATTTGTTACCTCATCAAGAATCTGGATTATCGGTGGCATTACATATTTTAAAGAATGTTCAAGGCATCTCCTTTTGCGAATTTTCTCAAAAAGATGTCGTGCGTCATGCTTTAGTTCAACGAATTGTCGCTGCTTACGAACAACATGAAAAATAGATAGTGGTTAGTGGTTAGTAGAAAATTTAACCAATAACAATCAACAACCAACACCCAACTATGACTTTAAAAGAATTTTTAGAAGCTTGCGAAACTTTAGGAACTCTACGTTTAATTGTTACAAGCAGCGCTGCGGTATTAGAAGCGCGTGGCAAAATAGAAAAGCTATTTTATGCAGAGTTACCCAAAGGGAAATATGCTAATATGCACACCGAAGGTTTTGAATTTCACTTGAATATGGACAAAATTACTCAAGTTAAATTTGAAACTGGTGAAGCGAAGCGAGGTAATTTTACGACCTATGCCATTCGCTTTCTGGATGAAAAACAAGAAGCAGCTTTGAGTTTGTTTTTACAATGGGGTAAACCGGGAGAATATGAACCCGGTCAAGTGGAAGCTTGGCAAGCTTTAAGGCAACAGTATGGAGAAGTTTGGCAACCTGCACCTTTGATAGAAATTAATGAGTAATTGGTAATAGATAAATTTAAAAAGAACCAACTGACAATTTACCACTTGCAGGGCGATCGCTACACTATTGAGACTAGAAGCCGCTATTTCCCCAACGTTAATGTGTCAGAGGTGATGATGGAATGTTTCCAAATTGCCTACGAGCGTAATACTAGCGCTGCTATTCGGGCTTTGCGACGGAAATTGGACATGGAGAATTAAAGCCAAGCGAAACGCTGAAAATTTACTGCTTCTCTCTAGAAGATACGGTGCGTTATGGTTCCCTAACACACCCTACATTTTACTACTATGCCCGACTTTGCCCGACTTTGCCCAATTCTCAATTCTCAATTCTCAATTCTCAATTCTCAATTCAATTCAGTAAACTCAAATACATCGTACTCGCCACCGCGAAGCACAGATTCAACGTGTTTACCTTGCAAGCGCTTACCAACACTCTGCTCTATTGCTCCCCAAACAGCACCGAGGGTGTAAGTACATTTACGGTCTGAACCTTGAGCTTCCCCCGCAGAACATAGAGTTTCGGAAGTGTAAACTTTGATAACATTTTCTTGAGTTTCGATACGATGAATGATGCATAAACGAGTGCCTTCTTTACCTAAAACAAACCCAAGTTTGCAGGCAACATCGTCTAAGGACAAGTTTGCACCTGTTAAACCTAATTCTTTTGCCAAATGTTTACCACGACTGCGACCGGCTGAAATTAAAGCGATCGCTGTTGTTTTTTCACCCAAAGCATCTTCCATGCCGACAATTGCCGACTTGAAACAAACTATACTGTTGAAATCTCCGAGTGTTGGACGTAACATAAACGATTCTTCTACAAATTAAGTTTTATTTGTGCAGCCTCAGGCTGAAAGCCTGAGGACTATATGCCGTGTTACATCGCTTTTGCACCACTAGCAATTAAGCGTCTAAATAGAGCTTCTGACCAGCCAGTCTCATTAAGTACAGCCGTCGAAGAAACTACTACGTAAGCTTGCTCAATAAAAGCCAAGTCAATCATACAAATTCGGGTGAGAGACTCTTTAAGGTCTTCGCTTTTACCATCATTTTTTAAGCGTTTACCTACCTGATGAATTACCGTTGCCATCGCTGGCACAACATGCTGAGGTCCAATGCCAATACGGACGTGAATTAGACCAATTTTCCAACGGCGATCGGCATAGTCATTTCCCCACTCGTCCATACCTGTGAACATCTCATAAAACCACTCAACAAAGGTTTCCCGCAAGCGATGAATCCGTCCTTCACTTGCGTGTAAAATCCCATCCATTTCTGAGTCGCGTCCAAGGTAAGCATAAAAGTGATCCGCCATCTCTGGAGCAATTTCTACTCCCCAGGTTGCCTCAGATTTTAGTAGAGCTTTGTCCTCATCTGTAAAGCCAACACGCTTTTCCATTGTGGACATAAAGGAGTGTGGTTCTAAAGGCATTATTGCATTTCTCCTAAGATTAATAAAAACCAACTTGTTTGATTACAGTAGAGCCAGACCTGATACATATAAAGCTTGTAACTGAAAAACTTTCCTCATTTTTTCTTTTATTTTGCCGAAATTAAAGTGACAAATTAGTTGTAAATTAATCATGGCAACTTAAGAGAGAAAATCGGCAATCCACAAATCGGAATACGGATTGCTTTGTGTGATTAGCTAACCAAGCAAAGGTGCTATTCTGGCAACGGCTCGTTTGATTTCTAGAAACAATAAGCCTTGTTTTACTGATGCATTAGCGAGAACTAATAAAACAGCGTCACCACTACAGCCAACCAAAACTCCGTAACCTTTCTCACCTTCCACCACAATCCGCTCAACGTTACCGCGAGCGAGTTCGCGTCCGATGCGTTCACCCAAAGAAAGCATAGATGCAGACATTGCGGCGGTACGTTCGTCGTCCATACCCCCAGGTAGCACCGAAGCTAAAGCCAACCCATCAGGACTGACTAAAGCTGCGCCTTGAACCTCAGAGGTGCCACTGACAAAGTTTTGCAGTTCGTCTTGTAGCATCGAAGTGTTAATCATGACTTTTTCCTCCAAAATTATTGGTGAATTTATTTCAGTGTTTTCGGCAACTGTCGGTAAGATCGTATTCTCAGTTATTGGCAATGATACATTTACAGACTCAGTAGGCGTTTTTTGAAATGCCTCTGCGAGTAGCTTCAAGATTTTGCCTAGAGGCATAGGCGGTAAACTGCTTATTCCAATAAAGTTATTTCCATCACATGCTTTTCGATAATTTAATACCAAGACAAAATAAAGTTAAAAGGAAAACGCTAAAAAAAGCAAGAATCCTTTTTTACTTTTGACATTCTTTTTTTTGCATTTACTTTGTTTGTTAAGGTTGATGCTGGCAAGATTTAGCTAATTCTAAAACGATCGCCATTAATGCTTCTTTTACTGAAGCTGGTTCGGTAGCATTTACAGCTATCAAAGGCGGTCGCGTACTTTCATCCACAAATCCCAAGGCTAAAGCCACATCTTCGAGTTCCCAAGCATCCGCGCAATCAGTATGAGTCACCCCAATTAAATAAGGAATTTGCACCCTTTCATTCATAAACTTGAAAATTTTGCGACCATAACGGAAATTATCGGGGCGGTGTGCAGCTACTAACAGGATGTAAGCTTGAGCTTTGCGAATTAAGATGTCCCACATAAAGTCAAATCGCGTTTGTCCTGGTGTTCCATAAAGATGCAGTGATTGATTGGCTGCGATGGTAATCCGCCCAAAGTCCATTGCTACGGTAGTTTTAGCCTTGAGTTCTGATAGTTCATCTGTGGTTTCCTTGTCCGTGTCAACAACATCAATTTCACTAATTGTGCGAATCAAGCTGGTTTTTCCTGCACCTACGCCACCCGTAATTACTATGCGTAGGATTTCCATTAAGCTTTACTCCTTAAAAAGCCAACTAGATTTTGTAAAAATGGTGTACTTACCTTCAACATGTTTGGTTCGGGGGCTTTTTTTTGCCAGCAATTTAAGGCATTTCCTTGAGTTTCATCCATCGGGTAATTATTTAGTTCGGGTGTACATTGGTGCAAAGAAACTTCTTCTACCAAACCTGCAAGCATTAGCCGAAAAGCAGCTTGTTGAACTATTAATGTGGGTTGATTTAGTTGAAAAGCGATCGCACTTAAATCAACAGTTCCATTCGCAAACTCCCACACTTGCCACTCGAAAGGATTCAAGCGAAATTGTGGTTTGTTTTGTGTAATACTTTTAATGCCAGAACTGACATCTGGAAGTACATCAGCTAATACTTCCCACTTTTTCAATGCTCTCAAAGCCATCAGCGCTACTTCAGTTGCTCTTAGGCTTAATCCTGTCATTTCTGTCCAAGGCAAAGTAGCTTTGCTATCAAGTTTAAATACACCAGTTTGAATTTCAAACAGTTGCCGAACTTGTTGCAATTGACTGGCAAATAATAAATTGAGTTGTTCAGCACTCAGCAATCCTTCGGTTTTCAACTCTAAACCCAAAGGTGTTCCTGTAGCACCTCTAGAAACATTTTCGCTCTTCGGGTTACACCACTTTCTTTTGATTATCTTAGATACTAATTCTTGACCATTTAAGCAATTAGCCGCAGCGACAATACGCCCGCCTCTAAACCAGATATAGTAATGTAGGGATTTAGATCCACTCAAATGAAGGTCTGGTAAAGTACAGACACTCAAACAACCTGATTTTCGCCCTTGGTCAATCAATTGGAATAATTCCGCTAAAGAAAAATCCGTAAAAGAACTAGATAGGCTCATTAATCCAAGAACTATAAATAGGAATTTATTTGAAATAGCACCCGAAAAATATTTTGAGCAAGAGCAAGTTTTATACCTGACTTTAGTTCAAAGCTACTTGCACTTGATATGTTCTACCCTTAGAAGCATAGTATACGGTCAAATTTTGAGAATAAGTAATTCTACAATCACTAAATAATTCCCAAAAATACTTTAAGTATAAATACTGAATTTGTTAGGTAATTTACACATTAATTTAAGTAACAACATAACTTGGAGAATAATGAAGACTTAGTTACCTTAAACTTAAAAAATACCAGTGAGGAAGTATCACAGAGGATAATTCGCTCTTATTCTAGTTATGCTTGGTCTATTACACTTAGAGATTAGATTGGCATATTATGTTTTTGTTTAGTTTTTTGCTGTATATGTTAATTTTAATGACGAAAAAGTAACATAATTTCTAATTAAATAAGTTTTCACGCAATATATATCTCTGATGCTTGCTATGAAGGCAATTTTAAGTGTTTGCTTGATTTTTTTATTTCTGCTGTGTGGTAAAGAAGCAGCAGCGGGAGAATTAAGTCAAAGGTTGGCGAATTTTCCTCATTGGGAAAAAATAACTTCGGCGCGATCGCCTGAGGGTGATTTGATTTATCCTGATTGGATGGCGGGTAATTGGCAGCTTAAAAGTACATTAGTAGATTTAGCTGCACCTTTAGCACCAGATATAATCACACCAGGTATGATCGGTAATCGCCGACAGCTAAATCAACCTGTGAGTTTTCCAGTACGATTTATTAAACAGCAATTACCTATTTCTGGTTTCAAACTCATACCACGGATAGATACAAAATCGCTGGTTTTAGTTGCGGATAGAGCATTTAATAGCTTGAATTTGGCACGGACTTATTTAGGCGATCGCGTGTTATCAGTCAAAGTAGATCCAAAATCGCCCAATCGTCAAATTACGTTATTAAAAGGCAATCTTCAGCTAGTTTCTATTGTCACCGCACGCGCTACAGAAACTACGCTTGATGGTAAATTCATCACTACAGAAGTCTTTGGGCAGCTATTTAAAAGCGGTTCTACCCCGTATTTCAACACCGTAGAATCAACAACCGCTTACCGTAAACTTTCAATCGTCCACCCCACCATAGAAGCAGATCAAGTGACTGCTGTCTACCTTTCACCCCAAGATCCAGATTACTTCAAAGCTGGCTCTCATCCAGTTGCCCTTTATCGCTATCGGCTAGAATTTTTTCCCTCTCAAGTGTCACCTACTCCCAAAGGATGATTTACTCTATTACTCATTGACTACATTATATTACATAAGTAATATTAATAGTCTAGGGCTAAAGTGCAACGTCAAATAGTAAAGAGTTAAACGTGAAAAGTGGAGAGTGAAAACTCAATTCATCACTTTTGTACAGACGTTCCAGCGTCACGTCTCTACTCATTAAATAGGGTGCATCATGGCAAAATTTAGAGACCTTATCAAATATTACGATCGCTATCGAGTAGCGGTTATATTTAGTATTGCCGCAGCGAGCATCTTTGAAATTATCGATTTGGTTGTACCATATGCCACAGGGCAGATTTTAAACGTACTTTCGGGACAACCGCTAGATAATGCAATAGAGAATGCGATCGCTGCAATTGCTAACCTCACCAAATTACCACAAAATCGGTTATTATCTTTGGCAGTGTTAATGACTGTAATCTTCTTAGTTACCGTTGTCAGAGCGCCGATTCAAATCTGGTCAACTTGGTGGTTTCATTGGGATATTGCTTTGCGTACCAGACGAGATCACTTGAAAAAATCGGTAGCAAAAATACTCACTTTGCCACTAGAATTTTACGATGAAAATAATCCCGGACGCATTGCTGGTAAAATATCTAGAGGTTTAGAAAATCACACTTGGACTTATCCTGAAATTGCCGGACAAATGATTCCCAAGTTGTTTAGAGTATTGGGAATTTTTGTAGTTATTCTGTTGATTGAATGGCGCATTGCTATACTATTTATGATTTCCTTCGTGGTAATCCTCAGCTTCACCATGAAAGATTTAAACAAGCTGATGGAACAAGAAAAACGGCTAGACAAATATATGGAAAATACCCAAAGCCGCAATTCGGAAATTATCACTAACATCAAAACAGTTAAAGCATTTGCTACAGAACCACTAGAATTTAAACGCCAAAAACAACGGCTTGAGCGCGAGTTTAAAATAGCAGATTACCGCATCCATCTTGGTTACGTCAAGTTGGGTACTTTTAGAACGGCATTCGTTCAGTTTTGTGTGTTTATGGTGCTAGGTTTAACTTTAGCAGCAACGGTAAAAGGTGAAATTTCCTTAGGACATTTTCTCACAACTTTAACAGTTTCCAGCATGGCTTATGCCGAGTTGGAACCTATCAGCAGTTTAGCGGAAATTTTTACCCGTCGTTATGCTTCAATGTTGGGGTATCACGAATTAATGCAGCAACCGATTGGGGTAGATGCAGCTAGTTTGGTAGAAACTGAATCAGCTTATAGTTTCACAGGTAAAATTGAGCTTTATAACGTAAGTTTTGGATATGATGCTAAACGTCCGGTTTTGCAAGATATCAACTTGTTAATTGAACCATATCAGACAGTAGCGCTGGTTGGGCGATCAGGTTCGGGGAAATCTACTTTAGTGAAATTGCTATTTCGCTATTTTGAGCCGAATCAGGGAAGGATATTAATTGATGGGCAAGATATTGTCACATTAGATGTTGGTAATTATCGCCGACGTTTAGCGATCGTTCACCAAGAAGTAGACGTTTTTAACGGTACTTTGTTGGATAATTTAAGATATGGCAATCGAAGCGCGAGTTTTCAGCAAGTTGAAGAAGCCTGTAGAATTGCCAAATTAGACGACGTAATTCGCTCTTTACCCGAAGGTTATTACACAGTTGTCGGTGAACGTGGTGTCAGGTTATCTGGAGGACAAAGACAGCGTTTAGGAATTGCTAGAGCGTTATTAGTTGAACCTGACGTATTGGTTTTTGATGAAGCGACATCTAGCTTAGATTACGAGTCTGAGAAATTGATTCAATTAGCCATGCGATCGATTCAAGGAACTCGCACCACAATAATTATTGCTCACCGTTTGAGTACAGTCCGCGAAGCAGATAAGATTGTGGTTCTCGATCAAGGTAGGATTGTTGAAGTAGGTAGTCATGATGAATTGTTGCGTGATGAAGGAATTTACCGTCGCTTGCACTCGCTACAAGAGACTGGAGAATTGTTGAGTTAACCCCCTTGTTTTTTGAAAAATATCAGAATTTTTTCCGTATAATATCCCCAAAAGGATGATTGTACGGAAATTTTTAGTTTATATTGCCCTCATGCGATCGCATGAGTCAAATGTCACAATAAAAATAACTCGTTATTATATATCAATTCCATGCAAGTCAAAGATTTGACAGTCGAAGAACTGAAGCTTTTGATTCAAGAAACTGTTACCGAGACGATTCAATCGCTGCTGAATGACCCCGACGAAAGCAAAAAATTGAAGCCAGAAGTGAAACAGCAACTACTTGACTCTCTACAACGCACCCAAGCTGGAGAACGAGGAATTTCGGCTGAGGAAGTAGCCAAAAAACTCGGATTAAACTGGTAATGAGCTACACTGTTGAATTCTTACCAGAAGCAATTGTTGATTTAGAAGCACTCACCTCAAGCGTCCAGGAGCGCATTCTGCGTAAAATTCGTTGGTTATCTGAAAATTTCGATCAAGTGAGTCCTCAGGCTCTTAGCGCTGATTTAAGCGGTCTGTTCAAACTCAGAGTAGGGGACTACAGAATTATTTATTCCTTTGATACTCAAGTGCAGTGTCTCACAATTCACAAGGTTGGACATCGCCGAGATGTATACAATTAATAAATCCTGACTGTTTTTGGGGTAATCTGTGGTTGACACTTTTTGGTATTTCATAGCGATTGTTTTAAAAGTCAAAGTGAACACCTCCAATATCAGAGTCTCTTTTTATTCACATATAGAAATTTGTCCTTCGCATTGGGAATTCTAAGTTTAAGAACCTTAGAAATATGTGAGTTACATTTTATATGCCTAAATATTGTCGTGACCAAGCACGCGAGGAGTTGTGGCTAATGATGGGAGGTGGAGCGGCTACAGGAGTTGTTGGGGGAATTCCAGTTATTGGTGCGCTAGCTTTTAACGCGGGCTTAACTGCGGTCCAAGCCGCAGTAGTTACGCGGATTGCACAGGTTTACAATGTTGATTTAATACCCGCAGGTGGAGCCGGAGCCGTTGCTGGAGCAGTTATAGCAATGGGTGGAGCGCAGTTACTTGCTAGGGTTAGCGGCACTATCGCTGGAATAGTTCCGATAATTGGACAATTTGTTCAGCCTGCAATTGGAGCTGGTGCGGTAAAGGCATTCGGTGAAGCCGCAATCACCTACTTTGAAAACATGTACCCTAACAAGATTTATCGCTCCAACTAGAACAAGTTCGTAGGTTGGGTAGAGCAAAGCGAAACCCAACTGCTTAGACTACAACTGAGACAGTCCATAGTTTATAAGTTGGTGGAGCGAAGCAAAACCCAAGACAACAGCAGGAATAAAGCGATCGCACTCAACCCAACAGTTTCTCAACCGATACCTGAATTTCTAAAAATGCCAACGGTGTAATTGTTCCATCTACAATAGTTTCTTCTGTAGCATACTTACCGTCTTTGGGTTCTCGAAATACAATTATTTGCTTTGCAGATAAATCCAAAACCCAATATTCTGGAATTTCAGCACCAGCGGAAATAGAAGCTTTCAATTCTAAATCTTTCTTCAAGCTTGTTTTGGCAACTTCTACCAACCAAAATATATCTTCACGTGCGATCCTGGCGATTATTATAAGCTGACTCTGGTAGTCGAGCGATTCTCATTCTGAGAGGCTACGCCAACGCTATATCTGGTTCCGGTTCCGAGTTAGATAAAGTAATTGGTCCATTAAAACGAACATCAACTTTACCTAAGAGTAACTCCTGTAGGTATTTCACGCCTCGTTTTGCCGTACTGTAATGAATCGGGGTTTCTGGACTCATTTCAACAATTTCCCCAAAGAGCAATTCTACACGGCGATGTCTGGCGACAAGCCGCTAAGAGCGTCTACGCTCAGAATTCCTGCTTGAACCATGCGATTATAGTCATCCACAGACCATTTAGCTAGCGTCTTCATTGCCGAATCGCTCACATTACAAGAGTAAACCTAGCTTTATTCTACGTTCTCTTGCCGCGATGCCTGACAATTAATGCCTTCCCAAAATTAGAGTGCAAAGACTATTGGCATTTCCAAAAGCTTATGCTACTATTATAAATCGTGAGCCAAATGGGTCGATGTCCGAGTGGTTAATGGAGACGGACTGTAAATCCGTTGCGAAAGCTACGCTGGTTCAAATCCAGCTCGGCCCATCTCACTACAAATAAAGAAGTGTTGATTTTAAATTGAATTATGCGTTAGCATAGTTGATAAATCAACACTTACAATATTTAAAGCATTTTGCCCGTGTGGCTCAGTGGTAGAGCACATCCTTGGTAAGGATGAGGTCACGAGTTCAATCCTCGTCACGGGCTTTTTTTATTGAACGAAAAATCAACGGTTTCAGCCAATATGATGTTCAACTTCTGGTTTTTGAGCATCCTATCTTGCTTTTTTTGTCTATTATTTGGATATCCTACTTGTTTTCTGGCTATGATTTGGCTATGATTTTGTAGAATACATGATATTCATAGCCAAAATGAGAGCATGAACACAACACAGAAAGCTACCAAGGGTTCGGTAGGTATCGAATCTTTTCAAGATAGATTACGGTTGAGACTCCCAAGGCAAGTATGTGGTAACAATAAAAGATATATGGTGCTTGGTTTAGCCGACACCCCAGATAATTTCAAGTTGGCAGAACAAAAGGCAAAGGAAATAGAACTAGACATCGAAGCTGACTGTTTTGATGAAACATTGGCAAAGTACAAACAGCAAAGACATTTATCTATAGTTAATCGAAAGGAAGTACAGAAGGTATCAACAATTTCAGAACTGTGGGATGAATATATTGACTACAAGCGTCAATCTTTAAAACCTACAACGCTGGATAAATTAGCTGTACTTGAGAAACATATTAAACGCTGTTCATATCAATTATTGGATGAACCTGTAAAAATTCGTCTTGCGCTGTTCCAACAAACAACCAATTCACAAGTAAAAGATGTACTCATGTATCTTTCAGCAGCTTGTAAATGGGGAATGAAACACGGTTTAGTTACAAATAATCCTTTTGATGGAATGTATAATGAACTACCCAAGCATAAATGGCAAGATGATTCACAACCTAATGCTTTCAGTGAAGAGGAAAAACAAAAAATAATCCAGGCTTTTAGAAAACACAAAGCATCAAAAGGTATAGGCTACAGCTATTATGCACCATTTGTAGAATTTTTATTCTTGACTGGTTGTAGACCTTCCGAAGCAATCGGTTTACAGTGGAAACATGTTATATCGGATTTTTCTAGGATTACCTTTGAAGGTGCATTAGTTCAGGTAGGTAACGGTGAAAGAGTCAGAGTTAATGGTTCTAAGAATAATAAAAAGCGAATTTTTAACTGTAATCAAAAACTACAGGAATTACTTCTAAAAATTAAGCCGGAAAATCCTGAACCAGAATCTTTAGTATTTCCCTCTCCAGAAGGATTATCAATACATTATAGGAATTTTTCACGCCGTGCTTGGGATAAAATTGTAGATTCTTTAGTAGAACGCAAAACAACCCCATATTGTTGTCGTGATACTTTCATCTCAGAACAAATTGCTAAGGGTGTTCCCACTGCTGTAGTTGCCAAGTGGTGCGATAATTCAGTAGAGATGATTGAACAAAAGTATCTTGATAACAAGGTACTTGAGCAGATGAAACCTCTTTAAAAAAGATATCGCTTAACTATTCTTCTATTTTTCCATAAGCCTTCTTCACCCAATATCCTCTAGGGGGTTTCTCTATCCCATAAGTCTTACACCACTTTTCTACAGCTTTATCAGAAACACCAAAATCCTTGCATATTTGCGCTGTTGGCTTCTCCCACACTAATTTTTCCAGTTCTTCTTTAGAAGGTCTTTCTACTTTTCTAGTGTGAATTCTGGAGTCTGGGTTAACCTTTCTGGTTGTTAAGTCTACACCAAATTCTTTATAAGTTCGCTTGGGCGCTTCTTCAGTAAAGTCTCTAAAATCCTCCCACCAGTAAAATGGTGTAGCAGAATTAGGTATTTGGCTATTGATGCAGCAACCACCAAAGTTAATTGATGGATAAACAACTTTATCTATATCAGGCAGATAAACAGCATAAAAGTCCAAGTCTTTTGTGTTATACTTTCTGCGGTGGATACCGTTTTTATCCACCCAAATAGTCTTATTTACTACTTTATTGTCTCCAGAATATTTAGCTTGGATTCTGTAAAATTTTTCATCTTTGTAGGCAACAAAATCAAAAGGTAAATGCTCGCAAACGACGGGTGTAAGAACCAAGTATCCTTTCAGTGTTAGGTCTGCGATCGCTTTTGTCGCGGCAATATCGCCTTTATTTTTAGTATGATGCAGCAAAATGAACTCTCAATTGCATTTAATCATACCACATTACACTGCTTGAAGGTTCGTATATAGTTAAAACGGGTGTGGCAGGAATCGAACCTGCGGCTGACTGCTTAGAAGGCAGTTACTCTATCCCCTGAGTTACACACCCAAATTAAATCAATGACTCTTGAAATAGTCAGCCTTTATTATATATGTGCTTAAGGGCAAAATGCAATCTATTGTAGATTATGCATTTTCACTTGTTAGGCTAGAAGTTGCTGATTACCAATTTAAACGAAAAACTAAACAAATCGAGTATTGCTTTAAATATATAGTGTTATAAATAACTAAGTAATGGGAGATGTGCTCAAACTAAAAGCCAAGAAGAAAGCACTCTTGCCAATACAGGTAGGTTGCGATTATAGATAGCATATCAACAATGCCCCTGTTAGGAGTTAATTTCGGTGTGCCATGTTTATTCTCAAACGGCAGGATGTTGAACTATCGTCGATTCAGCACCCAAAACGGGAGCAGCAAGTACCGATCCTCCATTATCAGGGGCTAACGTATCGTTTGATTAGCGTCTTCAAGGCTAATCAAGAGGAAGAAGCTAGATCCTTGTGGAGGGAATTAACTGATAACCGAGGCAAAGCCTGTGTCTTGCTGGAGGAACCGGAGCGCTACAGCGTTTGGGGTAAAATTCGTTTAGAGCAACTAGATAATGACACTGGTAGTCATAGCAAAACAGGAATTTTGATCCAAGCCAGTCTATTGCTGCTGCAAGCGGTTTATATCGACATTGAAGAGTTTTTAGGGACTCGACAAGCGTCATTATTTGAGAAAGATATTGCGTCCGTTTTGCAACAAAAGCAATTTCCCCAGGTATCCTCCTCGGAGACAGCTAACTTACTGACAACCAACCCATTGCAGTTAGCCAAACTTCCAGCTTGGCAAGAAAATCATGTAATTCTGCTTTTGCAAGAACTGCATCGATTGGGGAAAGGATATTTTGGCAATGCCAACTTTGCAAAACTTGTGGCTGGTACATTACAAGATATGCCATTGTCCGAGCGATCGCACTTTATCAGTTGGCTAAATCAATCTCCACTGAGTAAACTATGGCAATAACCAACATAACATCGGCAGTTCTTTTGGGGATTTGAATTTTGTACTAGGCTCCGAAGTTAAATGAAGCCCTTAGGTTTCACATCAACCGCTGACTACACCCAATTGCCAAAATACTGCGGTGAATGTATTTATACACTTAAGCCATATGAGAGCATCTTACAACAATTCATATTCTCCTAAATCCCTGTTCACCACTCAGAACATCGTTTTGGCTAGTATTGCCTGGGGTGTGCTAGCACTATTGTACTTTTTGTTATTTAGTGCCAAAATTCCAGGAGCAGATGGCACAGAAAGTCGTGCTGCCTGGTACGTAATTGGTACAAATATTTTTGAAGCATTGGCTTATTTAAGTGCCGGCATATTATGCTTAAGGAATTGGCGCAGTCCGCAAATTGTCAGTGGTCCAAATGTTTGGCTGGCAATTGGCATCGGGATGCTTTCTTATTTTCTCGGCGGAATATTTTTCGGCTATACGGAAATAGTATTAAAAGAAGAGCCAATCGTTTCCCTAGGTGATGTATTTTTTGTGGTGACTTATTTGTTCCTTGGTGTAGGTATGATTTTAGCAGTTGCATCTTCGCGACTCAATCTGGAAAAATGGCAGTGGATGATTGTGTCGGCAATTGGAGCATTTGGCAGCGCTTTGGCGTGGCTGATTTCTCATCAAGGGCAAGGAGCAGATAAAGTCAGCAAACAAGTGCCATCATGGGCAGAAAATATCGCTCCGATTTTAAGTACGATCTACATAGTCAGCGACGTGTTATTGTTAATTATCGCCACCATGCTACTGCTAGCTTTTTGGGGCGGACGAGTTTCTTTGTCTTGGCGAATGATTGCAGCCGCCGCGTTTTCGCTCTACATAGCAGATATGTGGTTTCAATATGCCACTAATTGGATTCCCAATTATCAAAGTGGAGAGATACTAGAGGTATTTTGGGTAATGAGTGGAGTGTTATTTGGCATGGGCGCAGCCTTGGAATATGACGCATCATTAAGCCGATCGCGGCGTGTCGGCGGACGAAAACGAGCTTAACAAAAATTTTGGTGTCTACCGTGAGAAAACTAACAGATTCTGATAAACAAGAAATTCTTAAATTATATCGAGAGACTGCCGAAACAACTTCAACTTTGGCAGAACGCTATGAAGTTAGTAATTCGACAATTAGTCGCTTGCTCAAAAGTACCTTACCAGAAGACGAGTATGAATACCTCGTTTCTTTAAAGCGTGCTGCCCGAACTCCTGAAGGCAGAGCGCAGGTAAACTATGACCAAGTGCAACCCTCTTTTATAGCACAAAAAGAGAAAGAAAAACAAGTCGAGGTGAAAGCGATTGCCAAGGAAGAAAGCTTCCCACCGGAGCCAAAAACTTCTTTGCCAAGTCCGCGCAACGCACCTCCAAAAGTCAAAGTCGTTGTGCCTCCACCAGTAGTAGAGGCACAACCTTACCAAGAAGATGAAACCGACGAGGAAGCAGCCGCTAACAGACGGGTGCGCCGGCGTTCCTCAGCACCGACACCGATACCAAGACCTACAGTAGCCGAGCAATTAGAACTTTTAGAACAAAAGCCCCAAGAAATAGCTAGTATTCCTAGCCCAATGTTAGAGGGTGAACGTCCAAACCCCGCCGTGATAGCCGAAATGCTAGGGGAAGACTTGCTAGACGAGTCAGAGGATTTGGACGATTTAGACGACGATTTAGATGATGATGATTTTGATGAGGATGATGACGACTTCGAGGAGACAAGACCTTTAGTCACAAGACGGGCTAATGGTTCAGTAGCGGTGCAAGTTTTACCGTTGTCGGCGGCTCATTTGCCTAAAACTTGCTATTTAGTAATCGATCGCTCGTCAGAATTAATCACTCGACCGCTGAAAGATTTTGGCGATTTGGGGCAAATTCCCACCATCGAAACTCAGCAAAGAACTTTACCGATATTTGATAACCACCGAGTCGCAAAGCGCTTCTCTACCAAGCGCGATCGCGTAATTAAAGTTCCAGATAGTAAAATGCTCCACAAAGCGCGAACTCATCTGGAAGCTAAGGGGATCACGCGACTGTTAATTGATGGTCAGGTATATTCTTTGTCTTTGGTTTAATCATTAGTCATGAGTTATGGCGTTTCCCAACCTAGTTAGGTACACCCGTAGGGGCACGGCACTGCCGTGCCCCTACACCTCGTGATGTAATGTTGTACCTCATTTGAATGGGAACCGCTATATAAGTTATTAGCAATTAGTAACTCATAACTTATAACTCATAACTATTATTCAATTTATGAGTTGTTAATATGGAT
>CASBQC010000027.1 GCA_949127805.1 Nostocales cyanobacterium PMM_0081 | reverse complement strand
TCCCCCACTCCTCCACCTCTGGGGTGCTATTACTCAAGATGTTGCTGGAAAGCAAATGACCGAGTTGGCAGAATTGGCGGTTTCTGGGGTGGTTGGCTTTGCTGATGGCGTAACTATTGAAAATTTAGGGCTGGTGCGTCGAGTGTTGGAATATCTCCAACCTCTAGGGAAACCGATCGCCTTTTGGTGTTGCGATCGCCGGATTATGTCCAATGGAGTTATGCGTGAAGGACAAGACTCTATTCGCCTAGGTTTACCAGGAAATCCCGCTATTTCTGAAACTGCCGCGATCGCTTCTTTGTTGGAATTAGTCGCCGCTATCGGTACCCCTGTGCATATTATGCGCGTTTCCACCGCCCGCAGTGTCGAACTTATCGCAGCAGCTAAATCTCAAGGCTTACCCGTCACCGCCAGCACTACTTGGATGCATCTTTTACTTGACACCAAAGTAATTAAGAGTTATAATACAAACCTGCGTTTAGAACCACCTTTAGGTAATCCGAGTGATTTAAAAGCCTTGCGTGCAGGTGTGCGGCTGGGAATTATAGATGCGATCGCTATTGACCATACACCGCATACTTACGAAGAAAAAATGCAAGCGTTTGCGGAAGCTTTACCTGGGGCAATTGGATTAGAGTTAGCATTACCGCTGTTGTGGCAATATTTGGTAGAAAGCGGTGAATTTACAGCTTTGGAATTATGGAAAGCTTTGAGTAATCGTCCAGCAGAGTGTTTAGGACAGAAAATGAGTGCGATCGTCAAAAGTGAAAAGGCAGAATTGACTTTATTTAACCCCCAAGAAAGCTGGAAAGTCAACAGCGAAAATCTCTACACTTTATCTAGTAATACACCTTGGTTGGGACAACAATTAACAGGTCGAGTAATACAAACTTGGTGTTGAAAAATGCAAAATACTCTCACAGACAAATCAGCAAAACCCAAACAGTGTTCAAACTCCTTCACTCCAACAGAGCGAACAAATATGTTATGTCAGCAAAAGATAAATTTCACGATGTTGTAAAATTAGGGTTACAAAAAGATGGCTGGACTATTACACATGACCCTTTGCGTATAGAGTGGGGTTTAGTTGAATTATATATTGATTTAGGAGCAGAAAAGATTATCGCGGCTGAAAGAGAAGGGCAAAAAATAGCTGTGGAGGTTAAGAGTTTTCTAGGTCAATCAACTATTTCGGAGTTTCATACCGCATTAGGACAATTTATTAACTATCGGTTTGGGCTTTCTCAAGAACAACCAGAACGCATTTTATATTTAGCGGTTCCTTCAGATACCTATGAAACTTTTTTTAAGCTACCATTTACTCAAATTATAATTCAACAATATCAATTACGATTGCTAATTTATGACATCGAAAATGAGGTGATTACCAGATGGTTAAATTAGAGGCATATAGAAAGTATATTAAACAGTTATTAACAACATATAGTCAGTATGAAAAATCTGATAGTCAAGTGGAAGCACAGACTATATTTGATACGGAACACGACCACTACCAGTTAGTATATGTAGGCTGGGAAAACAAGCGACGTGTATATGGTTGTGTATTACACTTAGATATTAAGAATGGGAAAATTTGGATTCAGCATAATGGAACGGAAGCTAATGTTGGTGATGAATTAGTCGCTTTAGGCGTTCCCAAAGAAGATATCGTGTTAGGATTTCACTCGGCTTATAAAAGACAGTTTACAGATTTTGCTGTGGGTTAAAATAGTTGAGTTGGGTTAGGCGATCGCTTAAAATGATCTATTTACAGCACCCTATCGCTTTAATCGAATACACGTAGAGACGTAGCACTGCTACGTCTCTACAAGGTTTTGTTTTGAGTTTTATATATGTACTTCATTTACCTGAAATCTGCTGTAAGTAATCACTGTTAACATAAAGCAAAAATCAATGACAACTCTTAATGCTCGTAATTTGTCCCTAGACGATGTTCAACGTCTTTTCGGCTTTCAAGAACAGTACGCTGATTCATTCACCCCATTGTTATCGCTAGAACCGCTAACAGAATTGGAACAGCAGGAACTTGTACAAATACGGAATGACTTTCGTCGTTATCTAACAGCTGGTAAAGTTTCTGAAGGGCAAGTAAAGTTTCTTGTCGTTGCACCTTTAATGCGTTTAGCCGGCTTTTATCGCTATCCGATCCAGATTACTTTGGAAGAAGATATAGCAGATATCATTATTGAGGATGAAGATACAAAAATTACTGGGAGGATGGATATTCTAGCTGTTACTAAAGCGAAACGCATAACAGCTAATACATCTTTTTGGATATTGGTAATTGAATCTAAAAATAGTAGCATTGCCCCAATAGAGGGTTTACCGCAATTGCTGACGTATGCCTATAAAAGTTTACAGTATCAAACTTCGGTTTGGGGATTAGTGACAAACGGGCAATATTATCAGTTTGTGTATATCAAACAAAGTGATATTTTAATTTATCAGTTAATGCCAGTATTAAATTTTATGGAATCTCAACGTGCAATTGATTTGCTACAAGTTTTGAAAGCAATTTGTCAGTTATAACAATAAAATATAACTTATGAGGAAGAATTAGATTATGGAAACAGATACAGATATAAGAG
>CASBQC010000026.1 GCA_949127805.1 Nostocales cyanobacterium PMM_0081 | reverse complement strand
TAGGCAAAACGATCAAGTTTAGTAAAAGTTTCCCTCGGATCGTTAAATTTTATGTCTGGGGGAAATGCTGCTTGTGCTGTGCTTAGGAGTTGCTTGGCAGTTTCTATAGTAGTCAACGCTTCTGCTGGAGGCGCGATCGCTGGTTGCCGTGGTGGTACATAATCAGCTATGGCTGTTTTCTGTGTTCTACCAATTATTCGTGCTGGACTGGGTGGTATCGGTTCCCATGTGGAAAAAGGTATCGCTCGTTTTCCCAAGTTCGGATATTGCGTGAGTGCGATAGAAAGCACTGGATCTGATTGTCGTTCACCAGATACTAGTGGTAGCTCTGTTACTAACGCCAATTCACCCCGACGAGATAACAACCTATCTAATAGTGGAGCAAGGTCTGACAATTTTGAGCTTGAAGCGTACAAAGAACAATATATTTGTACTTGTGATTCAGTTAACTGCGAAGTTTTGGGCAATCTCGTAGAAGAATCCGTTGAAGTACATAAAGCTTTTGGGTTATTGTACTGATATTTGATAAAACCTTCTACAGCCTTAACTTGAAGCGTTAATTGCCCCCGAACAGCTCGCATTCGATTGGCATCAGGTTGAGATAATGCTTGCTCAATACGAGCAATCAAATTGATCTGCTGCTGCACTAACAAACTGGCAGATTTATAAAAGCGATCGCTCTCGCTCAGTAATGCAGAATTTGGACTTTGGGCAGATTCTGGCTTATATTCAGCAGCTAACGTGTTTCTAGGAACAGAAATTAGCCAAAAAAGAAGCGAAAAGCTGAAAAATATGTGTCTCATGTTAAAAACGCAGATCGAATGGGAGTATGAAAAATCTAAAATAGATATTAAATTGAGAAAAACGCTCTTACCATCGACAATTGTCCGTTATTCTAATTTCTCTCAAGCGTTGCCGGGTTGTTACCAGTGCTGAAACACGATTACATGCAAGTTTCCCAGGATCAGCCTATTTACTCTGAGGCTCCACTCCAGCTGTTACTATTTGTCGATGGACGTCCAAAGTCCCGACAGCAAGTACTGCGAATACGTGCCTTTCTCAAGGAATTACAGGCTGGGTATAAATTTGAACTTCAAATTGTCGATGTTGGGGAACAACCCTATTTGGCGGAACACTTTAAATTGGTAGCAACACCAGCGTTGATTAAAATCCGTCCTGACCCCAGGCAGATACTCGCTGGCAGTAATATCATCACCCAACTGAAGACCTGGTGGCCCCGGTGGCAAGGGACGATCGCCGAAGCTTATTTAAAATTAGAGGAGGAACTGCAAGAAACCATAAATGAAAACGCTCATGTGGCATCAAGCAAAACCTTTATTTCTTCAGTTGTCGATAAAGCTGAACTAATTCAACTCTCGGATGAAATTTTTCGCTTGAAACAGGAAAAAGAAAAACTCCAAGAGCAAATACAGTTTAAAGACCGAGTAATCGCTATGTTAGCTCATGATCTCCGCAATCCGCTAACTGCTTGTGCGATCGCTTTAGAAACTTTGCAATCTAACTACAATCTGGATATAGGTCAATTCCAGCGGCTCAAACCAACTATGGCGCTACATTTATTGAAGCAAGCCCGCAGTCAAACTCGGACAATTGACCGGATGATAGCTGACCTTTTAGAAGTTGGTCGGGGAACAGAAACAGAATTGCCAATTATACCACAAAAAACCCATATTGGCAAGGTTTGTTTAGATGTATTAGAAGAATTAGGCGATCGCTACATTGCCAAATCCCAACAGGTAGAAATAGATATCCCCCAAGACTTGCCTTATGTGTATGCTGACCCAGAACGCATCCGCCAAGTGTTGGTAAATCTTTTAGATAATGCGATTAAATACACCCCAGATAACGGTAAAATTAGGGTTTGTGGACTGCACCGCACTACTCAAAAAGTACAGTTTAGTATTGGCGATACTGGTCCTGGTATTCCTGAAGAAAACCGCGATCGCATCTTTGAAAATCACTTCCGCCTAAAACGCGATGAAGCCACACAAGGTTATGGCATTGGACTATGTTTGTGCCAACGCATCATCCGGGCACACTACGGTCAAATTTGGGTAGATTCTGCCCCTACCGGGGGAGCATGGTTCCATTTCACTTTGCCAGTTTATCCTTCTTAGATAGTAAATCTTAACAACTAACACCCAACAACTAATACCCAACAACCAACAACTAAGAGGATGTTTCAAAAGTTTTGGGCGACTAGAAGTCGCTACTACACAAACAAAGTCCACCTGCGTGGACTAACTAAAATCAAGGTTTTTCAACCCGTGCAGGCGGGTTTTGTCTGTGTAGCCGCGACTTCTAGTCGCTTTTCAAACAACCTCTAATAACCAACAACTAACAACTAACAACTAACAACCAACAACTAACAACCAACAACCAACATTATCAATCAAGCATTTGCTTAAGGATAATACGATTGCGTCCTTGTGCTTTTGCTTTGTAAAGAGCCTTATCTGCTTCCAAAATCAAAGATGAGGGTTCAGATTCAAAAGTAGGAATGGTAGTGGCTACCCCCAAACTAAGAGTGACGTAGCGACTAATAGTAGATGGCTCGTGAAGAATTTCTAATTCCCTGACTTGGGCTTGCATTGCTGCGGCAAAATGAACTGCTCCACCCATCTGGGTATTCGGCATAATTACTGCAAATTCTTCGCCACCGTAACGCGCTACTAAATCCTGAGAGTTCTGTACTGTTTCGCTTAACACAGTAGCAACTTTTTGTAAACACATATCTCCAGCCGGATGACCATATTTATCGTTATAAAGTTTAAAAAAGTCGATATCACAGAGAATAAGTGATAAAGGCGATCGCTCTGATGCTAAAGTCAACCACTGAGAATTTAAATAATCATTAAAGCGACGACGATTAGCCACACCAGTTAGACCATCTACGTTAGCAAGATGCTGTAAAGCCTTGTTAGCAGCTTCTAATTGTTTGTATAGTTGCGCTTGTTGCAGCAGGTGTCGTACTCGTTGACGCAATATCCCTAGGTGAATTGGTTTGGTGACGAAATCGCTCGCACCGACTTCAAAAGCGCGGTCTACTGAGTCTAGATCTTCCAATCCTGTAATCATCAATATGGGAGTACGCTGCCAAAGCTTTGAGATTACAGTATTACTCAGAGAAGATCCACCAGTATCAAAGTTGGCTAACGCTAACGCCAAGTTATTTCTAGCAATTTGGATTAGTTGCTTGCAGCAGGCAAAACCATCCATCACCGGCATAATCGCATCTAACATAACTAAATCTGGTTTAACACTTAAGAAAGCTTCTAAACACTCCTTACCATTTGTTACCTCCATAACTCGATAACCTTCTTTTTCCAAAAATTCACCCAAGAACACTCGGATGAGTTTGTCATCATCAGCCAGCAGAATTAGAGGAGGTTTGTTGGAAATAGAAGTTGGTTTTGTGCCTGACATGAGTTGCGTTCCACAAAGCCTGCCACGTACATGGTAGGAGTTACTATTTATATTTCCCAACTGCTGACCTGGAATTGTTATATTATTGAAAACTTCAATTGTAAACCTTCTTCTGGCGTGACGCACATGTAGCCAGTAAAAGTAAGCGCGATCGCCTGACTTCCCCAAATCCTGGTCTAAGACTTCAATTTATTAATCATCGACAGACTTCGCACAATTTTATGATAATTGGATATAAAGTTACCCATTTTATTCAATGCCAGACTCATTAATGTATCAACACGATGATTTTGTCGTCCTAGAAACAAACCAACCAGAACAATTTTTGACGGCATTTGAGTTATTAGAAAAGCTGAAAAAAGTTCTGCAAAAACTCAATTTGGAAGATTTACCACAAGATTTGCGCTCAATTAATTCTGTCGAAGCTCAAGCTCAATATTTACTTGATACTAGTTGCGAGTTAGATGTTGGTGTTGGTCAATATTTACAGTGGTATGCAGTTCGTTTAGAAAAGTAATTAGTTAGTTATTAGTCATTAGCAAATAGCTTATGACTAATGACTAATATCATGTCCGGCAAATTACAAATATTAGACATCTCCACAAATTAATTATGCGTTGCCCGAACCCCAAGAGACGTTCCGGCGGAACGTCTCTACGTCTTTTCTGGAGATGTCTATTGTAGAGATGTTCCGACAGAACGTTTTTACGTTTTTATTACTATTAATTCAACGAACATGATCTAATAACTATTTGGGAGTGCTGATCAGTGTCAGTTCAAGTTCATCTTCAGCTGTCTGAGTAACTTTAACCTCAACTCCCGGACCGAAAAAGTTGGTCATTTTATCTAGCTTTTGTTCCCAAATATCAATTGATATCATTGGCGAATCAAATTCTAAAATTAAAGCATAAGCGCCATTAATTTCTGTTTCTCGCCATCCTGTAATTAATGGTCGTTCTTCGTCTGTCGGGCTTAAACCCAAAAACGACAAAGCCTTATCTAAATGAGCGTCTTGACCGTAGCTATATTGAGTGATATCTCTGCGAATTTCGTTTTGAGTATTAGTTGATTGCTGTTCACGCAGTGTCAATACTGACGGTGTTGGGGGTTGCGTGAATGCTACGGGTTTGAGTTCATTAGCTTTCAGCGCTAATCCTCCCAACAGTAGAGGAATCCCATAAAAAAATCCGACAAGATTAAGTGTGGCATAATCAGCAGCGTAGGCGACGAAGCCCATAATAGTCAAAATCCCACCGACGGTTATACCGAGTGTTCCCAAGGAAAATTGGCGTAACATGATTTCAGATTAGTATTAATTCTTAACACCTTATCTTTATTATCATCGGTTATGTGTCACCCGTTCAGAAAGACTATACACGAGTATTTTGCCAGGGTCAGCGTTGAAACGCGCTCAATTAACGACTGAAGTCGTTACTACATATACTCGTGCGTAAGCGTTTTAAGGCTTAAGTTAAGGACTGAGGTTCTGACGCGCGATCGCTTGTTAAACTTGAGAAGTGTAAACAAGTCAAACAAAACAATGGATATACAGACTATAAAAGAACGAGTCGCTCTAGTTGAAACCAAACGCGAGTATCTGCTGAGTCTTTTAGAGCAACCCAATTTGGGAACTTTAAGAGTTGATGTAAATCAAGCTTTAGAAGAAATGGATGATTTAATTGACGAATTTAGACGCACCTTTCCCCAAACGGGAACCAATTAAGTCGACTTAACCGGCGATAAAATACTAAATTACGTCGGTTGAAGGATGAATTCATCCTTCAACCGACACCTTTAAGTATTACTATATTTATAAGTTTTCTTCTTTGAGTTACTTCTGCGTTAGTTGATTATGCAACGGAGCGATCGCTTGCACGCTGCCCTAATTGCTTAACCAAATCAATTAATTCCCTGGTGGGTACATCTTTTTTGCAGAAAGCATCCAAATTCCTCATTGCTTTTTTCTCCAGCAGCTTCGTGTCTTCCACCGAAGAATAAGCAATTATTTGAGTATCAGGGGAAATCGCTTTAATATGACCAGAAGCAGACCAACCATCCATGACTGGCATTTGTAAATCTAGAACAATTACATCTGGCTTGTAACGTTTTACCATTTCCACTGCTTCTTGACCATTACTGGCTAAACCTACAACTTGAATATTTT
The DNA here is from genome assembly GCA_949127805.1 of Nostocales cyanobacterium PMM_0081. Taxonomy (GTDB): domain Bacteria; phylum Cyanobacteriota; class Cyanobacteriia; order Cyanobacteriales; family Nostocaceae; genus Hassallia. The sequence goes on along the minus strand of CASBQC010000026.1, from coordinate 16,648 downwards.
CCTGGCTAGAAAAAGCTAATTGCAGTGTTAAACGAGTCAGTTCGTGATCGTCAACCACTAAAATACGCAGACGAGAAGATTTATAAGATACCATTAACATTAAACTAAACAATTAACTACAATAACTTTTATAGTTTATGAGAAGTAATGATGGCACTGACTCTATCCTATGGTTGAATAATTGCTATGCACTTATAAATATTATTCAGATAGCTTAGGCAAAAATTAAAGTTTTATTAAAAAACTCCCGTTTTGCTAGTTATCTATGTATGAAGAAGTGTTTTGAATCCAGGGCTATTTCATTCTTCCGTAGCTTGCCAGGGATTTGAAATTCCTGATAAGCTAGTTTAATGGAATGGGCGCTACTGGCGGTGTAATTTATTTCCGGGCGGGTTTTGCCAAGAATGAAATAGCCCTAGTTTTGAATCAATCAGATTTTAGGCAATACTAGTTGAACGCAATGCCATAGACATGAGAATTTTTTGTGAATGAGATTCGGGACAATTATCACCGGGACAGCGTTGGATGTAACTACCATCGGGCTGTAAGTCCCAAGCTTGGCGGTTATCTGCCATCATAATTCCTAATACTTCTTGCAAATCTTTAGCAATATCTGGTTCTTGGACTGGGGTAATCACTTCCACCCGACGATCCAAATTACGGCGCATCCAGTCAGCACTACCAATATAGATTTCTTCTTGTCCATTGTTATGGAAGTAAAAAATGCGGGAGTGTTCCAAAAAGCGTCCGACAATACTAATAATGCGAATATTTTCACTGATATCTTTAAGACCTGGGCGCAAACAACAAATACCGCGCACGATTAGGTCAATTTGCACTCCGGCGCGAGAAGCTTGGTATAAAGTGGCGATAATTTGCGGATCTACTAGAGAATTCATTTTAGCAACAATCCGCCCAGATAATTTATTTTGAGCATTCTCGATTTCGCGATGAATTAGTGCCAAAAAGCGATCGCGCATATTCACAGGGGCAACCAACAAATGACGATAAGACTTTTGCCGAGAGTAGCCCGTCAAGAAATTAAACACATCTGTGACATCAGCACCTAATTCTTCCCGACAGCTGAACAAGCCAAAATCTGTGTAAAGTCGTGCAGTTTTCGGGTTATAATTACCAGTACCAATATGCACGTAGCGCATAATGCGATCGTGTTCGCGGCGCACCACCAGGACAATTTTGCTATGAGTTTTCAGACCTACCAAACCATAGACAACGTGAACACCAACTCTTTCTAATCGCCTTGCCCAATAAATATTATTTTCTTCATCAAACCGCGCTTTGAGTTCCACCAGTACAGATACTTGCTTGCCATTTTCAGCAGCATCAATTAAGGCATTAACTATTGGTGAGTCACCAGAAGTGCGGTAAAGAGTCATTTTAATCGCCAACACGCCCGGATCGTGTGCCGCATGGGTAATAAAGCGTACTACCGAAGTGGTAAAAGATTGATAGGGATGGTGTACGAGTAAATCGCGTTCTCGAATCACCGAAAAAAAGTCTCTGCCATCCTCTCCCACTGACATACCTGATTCTACAGTTGCTTCTTTAATCCGTTGTAAACGGGGGTGTACTACAGATTGCCACGGTTCGTCTTTGAGTTCTGACAGGGGCAATGCCATAAAACACATTAAATCCCGCAGTCCCAAAAGACCGTCTACTTCATAAACATCGCTTTCTGCTAATTCTAAATCTTGTACCAGTCGCGATCGCACGCTTTGGGGAGTTTGGGATTGAATTTCTAACCGTACCGGACTTCCCCCAAAGCGACGTTTTCGTAATTCTTGTTCAATAGCTAAGAGTAAATCGTCAGCTTCATCTTCTTCTAATGCCAAATCAGCATCGCGAGTAATGCGGAAGGGATGATATTCTTGAATAGTCATGCCTGGAAACAGAGATTCCAGATTATGAGCGATCGCCTGTTCTAAAGGTACACCAGTCCAATTCGCAGGTTGTCCGTCGTGGTGAATTCCCAACTCTGGTGGTAAAGGCAAAAATCGCGGTAAGACTTTCGGGACTTTGACTCTGGCAAAAAATTCTTCCTCAGTTTCTGGGTTTTTGATCACAACAGCCAGATTCAAACTGAGATTGGAAATGTAAGGAAAAGGATGACTAGGGTCAACGGCAAGGGGAGTCAGAACTGGAAAAATTTGTTCATTAAAATAATTATCTAGATAACTTCGCTGTTTTTGAGTCAATTGGATGTAATCCAGGATATGGATACCATGACTTGCCAGCTTAGGTTTTAATATTTGCTCAAACTGTTGGTGCTGTTGTATTACCGCAGGACGCAATCTTAAACTAATATCATCTAACTGTTGTTGCGGAGTGCGACCATCAGGAGTTAACAAGCTGACTTTCGCTTCTACTTGTTGTTTTAAGGCTGCAACCCGCACCATAAAGAACTCATCCAGGTTAGAACCAAAAATTGCGAGGAATTTGAGACGTTCTAAAAGGGGTGTTCGCTCATCACAGGCTTCATGCAACACCCGACGATTAAACTCTAACCAGCTTAACTCGCGGTTAAGGTAATATTGTGGGTCACTAAGATTTACTTGGTGAGTGATTTTCTTAGATTTTGACATGATTATTTCGGGATGACACATGTAACCCATCTAAATATAAATTAAATCGAGCGATCGCTTCTATCTCTAAGGACAAGGGGACAGGGAGACAGGGGCAGGTTACTTTATTTTTCTATGACCCAAACACAAGGATTGTTAATCATACTTACCAAAAAGATGGGTAAAAGCCCCGTCCTTCTAGGACGGCTTTAATTGGTTCTGGATATATTTTTTTAGCACTTCCAAGGATGCACAACCGCAAGAAGATGCGAAATAACTAGGACTCCACAGGGCTTCTTTTTCTAGCGGCTTCTTGAATCCCTCTTGTCCGTATCGACGGCTTGAAACTCCTTTAAGTGCATTCACCATCTGAGAGACAGATAATTTGGGAGGATATTCAATCAATACATGTACGTGGTCTGCCTCTCCATTAAACTCCTGTACCTTGAAATTCATCTTTTCAGCTACTTCACTAAATGATTTTTCAATCAAAGCAAGACTTCTGGCGGTGAAAATAGGTTTTCGATATTTAGTCACGCAGACCAAGTGAATCTTTAAGTCTGTAACGCTGTGCCTTTCACGCCTAAGATTAGTTGACATTTTGTACAGACCAAGTTATATTCAGAGTACAGACCAACTATAACACAAAGTAGTGAAAGGCAGATATCAATACCGATTCTACCCAACAGACCAACAGCGAACGAGCCTAGCTCAGTTGTTCGGTTGCGTGAGGGTGGTTTGGAATGATGCGTTGGCTTTATGCAAACAGTCTGAGAAACTTCCTACCACTGGAGACTTGCAAAAATTAGTATTAACTCAAGCAAAAAAGACGCTCGTGCGAGAATGGCTTAGTAGTGTAGCGATCGCATTGCTTTGCAGCAGTCAGTAGCAGATTTGGGAACCGCCTACAAAAACTATTTTGACTCTCTAAAAGGCAAAAGAAAAGGCAAGAAACTAGGCAGACCCAGATTTAAAAAGAAAACCAATCAACAGTCAGCGAGGTTAACTCGTGGTGGCTTCTCAATCCAAAAAGAAACAGTTTATTTAGCCAAAATCGGGGACGTTAACCCCATTTGGTCTAGACAGCTACCGTCTGAGCCAAGTTCTGTAACCATCATCAAGGATTGCGCTAATCGCTACTTTTTGAGCTTTGTAGTAGAAGTTCAACCTATCAAAATCGATAGCGAAGCGTTAGCGAGTCTTCTCCCAAGGGGAGACGCGAAAGGCGAACGAGCGTCTGCCAAAAACCAAAGTATCGGAATTGATTTGGGAATTAAAACTTTCGCCTTTATGAGCAATGGAGAAAAGGCTGAAAGTCCAAGTTATGTAAAGCTGGATCGTAAAATACGCAAACTTCAAAAGCAACTAGCGCGTCAACCTAAAGATTCTAATCAGCGTTATCAGACTCGCGTTAAGATAGCAAACCTGCACAATAAGATAGCTGATACCCGTAAAGACTTCCTACACAAATTATCCACCAAAATCGTTAGCGAAAACCAAGCTATCGTTTTAGAGGACTTGAACGTGTCCGGGCTGTTGAAAAACCGCAAGCTTTCAAGAGCGATTAGTCTGCAAGGATGGAGAGAGTTTAGAACACTTTGCGAGGCTAAATCAGAGAAGTATGGTAGAACTTTTCACGTTATCAGTCGATGGGAACCTACTAGCCAAATCTGTTCTGAATGCGGGTACAAATGGGGCAAATTAGATTTAAAGATACGCGAGATTAAGTGCTTGAATTGCGGAACTGAACACGACCGCGATGGAAACGCCGCGAAGAATATAGAAAAAGTCGGGATAGGGCATTGCCACGACTCTAAACGGGTACGGAGACGGGAGAAGTCTATAACGGAGTGCACCTGTCTGTGAAGTATCAAGAATCACCGTCTCTTCAGAGCGGTGAGTATGTCAACAAACTACCTAAAACTTGGTTGTAAGTAGCATAAAGCTCTCTACGAGACTCAATATCGTTGTTTGCTTTTTTAATGCCGACTTACTTAGCGCGATCGCAAAAATTTTCGGTCTACTTAACATAAAATTTAATCTTTGATACCGATTGCATTCCTGTACTGGATCTACTGTGCTTTATCCAGAATCCTTTGTGAGCAAGCTTTTTGAGACTTAACGGTAAAAATTAGCAGAAACTGGGTTTTTGGGATTACATAAACTTTTGATGAAGTATGTATTCTTATTTCCTGATGCATTAATTTAACACAGTAGTAATTCCTATACGTATAAAAATCAGTGTTTTTTCACCTTGGAATAACAATTGCGGGGGCGAAAAAGGTTTTAACGTAGCACACTTAGTACAAAATTTAACTCTTGCAAGTTGGTATGAAAAACAACCAAGTATTTCGGGTCAATAGTCCTCAAGTTGTTTGTGAAATGATCGATGGAGAAGTGGTCATTGTCCATCTAGAAAAAGGTTACTACTACAGCCTATTGAAAACAGGAGCAGACGTTTGGAGTAGAATTGAGCGTCGAATTGACTCTCACAGCCTAATTAAGGAAATGACCCAAGCATATGACGGTAGTGCCGAGGAAATTGCTACCGCTATTGATGAGTTTTTAGAAAATTTGCAACATGAGGAACTTATAATCACTGACTCAACGATGGAATCTGTAAATACAGATAACAACACTGAAATAACTAACAAGGGACGCTTTGAGAAACCCATGTTAGAGAAGTTCACTGACATGGAAGATTTACTTCTGCTCGATCCGATTCATGAAGTCGATGTGGAAGCAGGATGGCCCAACGCGAAAACAGCCTAAGTCACGATGATATCTCGCTTTGTTTCCTTTGGTGGCTATCGGCTAGAGCCAGTCCAAAAACAATTACTCCAAGCAGCACTTTTAGAAGGTGAAGCCGCTTTGACTGCATGGGAGCAGTGGCAATCATCGGTTGATATCGAAGTACTAGACTCCGATTCCTATGCATTGCTGCCACAACTTTACCAAAATTTATTGGCTCATAATGTAGAAGATTTCCATATGGCAAGGTTGAAGGGTATTTATCGTCGCAACTGGTATGCCAATCAATTGAAACTCAAATCTCTCAAAGGGATATTATCTGATCTAAATGATGTCGGAATTAAGGCAATCGTGCTTGGTGATGCGGGTTTCTGCTCTGAGGAAGGCACTGCATCCAACCAATTAGAAAATTATCGCCCAATTTCTAGTTTCCATCTCCTAGTTCATGGCGATCGCCTAGAGAAAACCACACAGCGCTTAAAAGAGCTAAATTGGCATACTCATGATGTTCTAACCCAACAATTTATCCAATTCCAAAACGATCAAAAGCAGTCACTTTATTTACAAGGACATCTCTTTTGGGCAATTCCTCAAGACTATACGGATGAGCAGGTTTGGCAAAATGCGACTGCTGATTGGCGCCTGAGTCCAACGGATCAGTTTCTCGATGGATGCGCGAGGATGTTTTTTAGACAGCGATCGCGTCAGATTAATGGCATAGCCGATGCATTTTTACTGATTCGCAAGTCGGGCAACGATTTCGACTGGATGCGACTCATCACCCAAGCACAGCGATATCAAATGATTTTACCTGTGCGAAATATGTTGACCCTGTTGCACCAGGTGTTGCAGGTTTCGGTACCAAGTTGGGTGTTACCGGCGCTCTTACAAATGCCGATCGCTCAGATGGAATGGCTGAACTATCAAGTCTTGGCTGGAGATAAGCGGTCTAGAGTCAGAGCAATACTCGCTCAAGGCATTCGTCCGCTCAACCATTTAGAGACCAAACTGTTTGGGCTTAAACATCGCTCCTTTCCAGGCAAACAGATATTCAAGAATCTTTTGATACCTAAAAAGTCCACATTTGAATAAGTGAGTCAATGCAACCTAATCTAGTCTTACCTCCACAGTCGAACCCCAATTTGTTGATCGAAGAATGCGATCGCCTTGCTTACTTTCACCTCGTTTATGAGGGTTTTCAGCGGGCAGCGCAGGTTTCAGGTTCAGTCGATTATTTCTATAGGATTGGCAGCTACACCCTTTGTTTGCGGTTTGCAGGTTTGGGTCTGATTCCCCAAATCACACCCGCCTTGTCCCATTTGGTGACTTCCCCAACGGCAAATCCTGACCTGACGATTTGCCTTTGGGATAATGCTTCTACCGCAACGCGCTTACCTCTGTTGATTGACAGCCTTTTACAACTAATTCGATTCCATTGGACAGATTATCTCGGACCCCGTAAGGAAATTAAAGCTTACGATGGCGATCGCATTCGCTCGAATTTTCATATTGGTCCGAATATTCTCAGTGTGTTAGACAAACAGCAAAATCTTGCTTGTTACTGGATTGATGATGCCCAAGATATTCCTTATTGGGAAAAGGGTTCACCTCTGCAAACAATTTTGAATTGGTGGACAAGCGATCGGCAACACCAATATGTTCATGCAGGAGCCGTAGGCAATGCTTCGGGTGGCGTTTTACTCGCAGGCAAAGGCGGATCAGGTAAATCCTCCACAGCCCTTGCTTGTATCAATAGCTCTCTGCTCTATGCTAGTGATGACTATTGCCTAGTGACTACCGAGCCTCAACCCTATGTTTATAGTCTCTATAACACCGCCAAACTCAAGGGACAAGCAGATTTAGAACGATTTCCCCATTTAGCACCCCTTGTTAATAATGTAGAGCGAATGGGAGTAGAAAAAGCGATGCTATTCTTGCATGAGCATCATTCTGACAAGATTGTGCGCGGTTTTCCGATTAAAGCTGTATTAGTTCCTCACGTGACTGGGAAATTAGATACTCACTTACGTCCAACCAGCGCCGGTGCAGCATTGAGAGCCTTAGCACCTAGCACAATTTTTCAGTTAGCAGGTAGTGGACAATCGGCTTTTCAGATGATGTCAAGTTTAGTCAAGCAGGTTCCTTGCTATGCCTTAGAACTTGGTACAGATATGGCACAAATTCCAGAAGTAATTTCACGGTTACTTTCGTAAATCTAGACGTAAGTAGGTGGGTGGGAAAATTTATAACTATGTCATTGCGAACGGAGCGTTCGCGGTAGCGTCTCGCAGAGAAGCGAAGTGAAGCAATCGCAAGGCTTTCGACCATTTTACATTTCGTTACATAGTTGGGTTTATTTGAGCCAACCTACTTATCTTGATTAATAACAGTACGGTGGTTCGCAAAACTATCAAGTTTATATGTATAAATTTGTCAAAAATTTGCTCAAACAAAAACTAGAGTATCTTATTTTTGAGGACTTTGCATCGAAATCATCTCTATCGGATCTCCCCGTCTATGAACAGATTTTTGCCACAAAACCCTTCATAATGTCAACGCAAAGTGGCGTAGAGCTACATATGTTGGTTTGTGAAAAAGATTTTTTGCGTAGCTTCTGGGCTTTAAAATCCTTTTTCTACTATTCGGGAATATCCGCAAGATTAGTGATTCAGAATGATGGCTCTCTCTCCTCGCAAGCCCTCGATCTTTATTCTGAGCATTTCCCTAATTGTGTTGTTAATACTGATAATGACGACAAAATTCGAGATGCTCTAACGAATCATCCAATGTGCCAATTCTTTGTTGGACACCATGCCATTTCCAAGAAACTATTCCATCCTCTACTTCTTTCTCAGTCAAGATATGTGCTGATTATGGATTCTGATATTCTCTGGTTCAGGCGCTCCAAAGCTATTGCAAATTGCGTCAAAAATTGCTTTCCGTTCTATGTTAATGGTGGAAGTGGAGCTTATGTTCGCAATCAGAAATTTATGGAATCTAGGCTAGATTTATATCCTGCTGACAATGTTAACTCTGGAATTGTCGGCTACCAAAAATCAAAATTTATAGACATGGAATTTATAGAATCTGCAATTAAAAAGTTGGTGCATATTCCTAAAGAGAATCTCTTGGAAAGTATTGGTTATATTGATGATTCTGTTGATATCCATTCTGAACATATTAATGAGACTCTTTGTTGGTGGGTGATGGAGCAGACAATATATGCATTACTATTGGGACGAGAACCCCAACGCCAAGCTTTACCATCTTGGTCAAATCGTCTACTAGTTAAATTGTTTGGAGATTTGCACCAATTCACTAATAGTCCAATCATGCGTGGTACTGCATTGATTCATTACATTTCAGATTCATGGCACAATCAATTTTTTCCTGTAGGCGTACAACATTTAATTAATAGAGGCTTTTTAGAAAAAATATCCAAATAAATAATGAAAAATTTACCTTTAGTAACTGTAGTTATCCCAGTCTATAATTGTGCAAAGTATTTAACAGAAGCACTCGACAGTGTATTTGCACAAACCTATCGTCCGATTGAAGTTATTGTTGTGGATGATGGTTCAACAGATGATAGCGCAGATATTGTCCGTAATTATCCAGAAGTGCGGTATTTTTATCAATCAAATCAAGGTGTAGCTGTTGCCCGTAATGTGGCGATCGCTGCTGCTGAGGGAGAATTTATTGCATTCATAGATGCGGATGACATTTGGAAGCCGCATAAACTTAGTCTACAAATTACCTATATGCTTGAACATCCTGATATTGGTATAACAGGTACAAGAGCAGAAAATTTTTTAGAGCCTAATACGCAAGTTCCACCTTGGTTTGATTGCGATCGCGATCTACAAGAATGCATCGTCATTATTCCTAGTACGTTGGTCGTGAGCATCTCGATTTTTCATCAAATTGGTAATTTTTCACAAAACTATCAATCTGAAGAGGATACTGAGTGGCTACGTCGAGCAGAAGACCTTAACGTGAAGACATTGATGATTCCAGAGATTCTCACTCTCAGAAGATTGCATGGTAAAAATCTATCTTGGAAAATGAAGCCAATGCATAAATTCAATATGCTCAGAATCAGCAAAGAATCAATCGCTCGTCAGCGTCGATCATCATGATTTGAAAAAGTAGTGCTGAAGACTGCAAAATTTAATTACAGCAGTTTTCATGTATTTGAACCATATGTATCGTAAGGGCACAGCATTGCTGTGCCCCTACAGTGTGGTCTATTTACGTGAAAATGGCTGTAATGGAAGCTTTTTAGAAAAAATATTCAAATAGATAATGAAAAACTTACCTCTAGTAACTGTAGTTATCCCAGTCTATAACTGCGCTAAGTTTTTGGCAGAAGCACTCGACAGTGTATTTGCACAAACCTATAGTCCGATTGAAGTTATCGTTGTGGATGATGGTTCAACGGATGATAGTGCCAACATTGTCAAAAATTACCCATCTGTCCGTTATTTATATCAGATCAATCAGGGAGCAGCTACTGCCCGCAATGTTGGGATTGCCTCGGCTGAGGGTGAACTGATCGCGCTGTTAGATGCTGACGATGTGTGGCAACTCAATAAAATTAGTCTTCAAGTTGAATATCTAAATCAGCATCCCCAGATTGGGATCTTAGCAACTAAGGTTTACCAATTTTTCGAGTCGGAGGTTGAACTTCCACCTGGGTTTAGACATGACAAATTGCTGGGAGAGCAACCTGGAATGATTCCCAGTACCTTAGTCATTCGCAAAACAGTATTTAACCAGATTGGTGTTTTTTCTCCAGAATTTGTCCCCAGTGAAGATACAGAATGGCTCTGTCGAGCCAGAGATAGTCAAGTAGGGATCGCAATGCTTTCTGAAGTTCTAGCAACGCATCGCTTGCATGGTTCTAATATATCTTGGAATATGGTTTCGACTTCATCTTCTCGACTGCTCAAAATTCTCAAGGCATCTATCGATCGTAAATCTCGCTAAAATCGTTAAGAAGATTTTCGGCATTGTCTTCAGGTTCGTAGCCAAGTATCGCTTGAGCATTACTAATGTCCCAGTAACGACGGGTATTTCCTGAAATTGCATAGAAAATTTGAAAGCCTAAATTTTCATGTTCTAGCGATCGCCTTACCATTTGGGCAAGATCCCTTGATCTGCACCAAGTTGCTAATAGAGGATCGTTAGGAACATATAATTTAGGTTCAGTTTGAAACCAGCCAATCCGCAGACAGATAATCGACATTTCATAGCGATCGCAAAAATATTGTCCTAACGCTTCCCCAAAGGCTTTACCAACGGCATAGAGTGAGTCTGGACGAATAGCTTGCTCAGGGGTAATGTGGGGTTCTTTTAACACCTGGCGCCAACCTGAAACATGGTTAGTACTAGCATAGATGATCTTCTTAATTCCCAACTGGCGAGCTGCCTCAAATACGTTATAAGTTCCATTAATGCCACTGGTATAGACATCTTGCCAAGGTTGATCAACACTGGGATTTGCTGCCAAATGAATTACTGCCTCTACACCACGCATAGCTTTGAGAACAGCTTTGAAGTTCGTAATATTCACTCGGCGAAAATCTTGGGCATGGGGAACTTTACGGATATCTAGACAGCGAAAGTGATAGTCTTTGCCAAGCTCATGCTGTAAAGACATCCCGATCGCGCCAGCAGATCCTGTTAATAAAATTACTTTCTGCGTTGTTGGATGGCGAAGCTTAAAGAACTGAAACATTTCAAGATTCCTAAATTGCATTAGATAATTTTGCTCTTTGCCGATCAAGTTTTGCTTTGAGCATATGTATTCGTTCGTTGGCATTGTGGCGTTCAATAATCCCACTATTTGTTTCATGCAAGCGCCGATGATAAACTACATCAGGGAGCGTAACTTGCTGAAGTTGATGTTCGATCGCGGATATGTACCAGCTAATATCAATACCGACTTTTAGCTTTGTGTCAAACAAACCAATCCGCATGAAAGCCGATCGCTTGATTAGCATTGCCGTAGAAATGTGGGCAGCGATCGGTTGTTCTGGGCAAAGAATACGTTTTCTAAAGTCCTCATTTACCTCTGGACTATAAAAGTGTTGAGCATAGCCAAAAACTGCCTCTAGATGAGGATTAGCGTCAAAGGCAGCCATCTGTTTAGCAAGCTTGTCTGTCACCCAAATATCGTCAGAATCGAGAAAGGCAAGAAATTCACCAGTAGCTAAAGCAATTCCTGTATTTCTGGCGGCACTGATGCCCCCATTGGGCTGGTAATGATAGATTACTGGATAGCTTTGAGCAACTTCGGCACTGCGATCGCTCGATCCATCATCGACCACAATCAGTTCGATGGCAGGATAGGTTTGAGCTAGGACACTTTCGATTGCTTCGGCTAGATAGCGATCGCGGTTATAGACTGGAATAATGACACTAATCAGTGGAAATTTAGAAGCCATAGCAATACTTTTAATTTAGATAATTTAGAGGAGTTGGTAAACTTCGCTATTGACAAAGCTATCTAGGAAATATTCTGCTGATAGCTTCTGTCGAGTTTCACAGGATTTAAGATATTCATGGGTCTCTAGAATCAGAGAGGTATCCAATGCTTTCTCTGCCGCTTCTTCTAAGGTATTAAAGTACATAGGATAGTCCTCTCCAAGATACTCTTTCACCGCAGGGTGTGGATTAACTAGCAATGGAGTTGCACGGGCAATACATTCGATAATTGCATTATTAGCGCTGGAGTCATACAAATCCACAAAGCCAATATTTTTTGATAAGAGCTCGTCATATTCATCATCAGGAATATGTTGGATAACGGTTGTATTAGCTAAATACGATTCATCAATTTGGATTTTATAAATCCGTGCCTCCATTTTCATAAACTGGGCAAATGCTGCTTCTCCTGAATCAAATAGAAACCCTAGCCTAACTTTTTCATAGTTCAGGGGATTATCCTGAGCTAGAGGTAATTGATAAATAGAATGTAACTTTCGCAACCACCAGCCAATCTGCACCACCTTTTTGTGAGGATTAGCAAGGAACTGGTCAAAATCAAACTGTTTCTCAGGAATCTCTGTTGGGTGGGTTAGTACAGAAACAGGTTTGCCAGTTTGTTCTCTTAGCCAATGGGCAAAATGCTCAGATAGTGCAAATAATCCTATACAGTGGGGTAAGCTAGCTTGCCAAACTTCCTTTTCAAATAGCTTTTGGGGTGATTTTTGATACATGAACCAAATCGGCATAGATTGAGGATTATGCAGAAATCCCACCCAAGGTTTTTGATAGGGAATAATTCCCTTTTCTTCTGATGTTGCCAAATTTTGGAAGACTCCATCTGCCTGCATTTTTGCTAATATTCGTGGCGATCGCTTGCCAATGCGATTATGTTGAAACAGAAATTGATTCTCTAAACAGCCATCAAATAGAACACCTTGAGGATTATGTAAAGAGCTAAGTGCCTGAATTGCAAAGTTCCAACCACTGCGATGATATCCAAAAATTCTTTGGCTACCGAGATTGATTTTGCCAGTTGCGATCGAGGTTGATGATTCGTTGGAAAATGAAATATTTTCCGATTTAATTGGCGAATCAGGACGCTGCTTTGGCAAACCTAAGCATTGATAGTAGAACGAAAGATCGGTTGCTGCAAAGTCAAGGGTTAATGCCTGCTCATAGTACTCCAAAGCCTCTTCCATTCGCCTTTGTTTCAACATTAAATTACCTAATTGCTGATAGGCAGGCATATAATCATGTCGCAATCGCAACGTCTCTTGATAGCGCATAAATGCATCCTCAAAGTTGCCCCGAATTTGCCAAGCATTAGCCAACTTGAATTGAGTCAGGGCTGAGTCGATATCTAGTTTTGATAACTGATCCATAATTATTTTTCTGCTTTTCTAAGGATTGTTTTCCATTACGAATGATTTACGGAAGGGTGAATACTTGATTAGCACTCGGATGGGACGAATTATATAGTAGAGAAAAAATAATCCACTCGGTAGCGGCAAGAATTCGCGATCGCGCTCACTCGGTGACAGCCCAATTCTGATAATCAATAGCAGATAGTGTGCGGTGATAAATAGCCCATCCCACCATTGATCGAGAGTTTTGAGTTGATCGGTGTATTCCCACCACCAGACTTCGAGTCCACCTAAAGGAACGCGTTCGCTCTCAAAAACACCCTCGTCGGTTGGCTGACTCCTAACAAGCATCTCTAGGATGAACTGGGGTAAGGGAACATGTAGAAGTTTACGGGTAACACTGAGTGCTATGAGGAATAATCGCTGAGAGCGTAACTCAGAAGACAGTTCCAGGGCTGATTGCCAATTCAAATCAGGATAAGCTCGAATGATTTGACCTACATCGCAGATCTGCTTAAACGATCGCTTCCAAGGTTCTTTAGCAACATTGATGCATTGAATTACTAAGGTTGTTTCCAAAGAGAAGATTTTAATTGGCTGACCCATGAGATTGATTAGATCTAGATTTTCCCAGAGGCACTCAAAGCGATCGCTCTTCCAAATTCGTCTGGGTGGAATCCCCCAGTGCAAGTCGATAATTCTTTCTAGGTTGCTGTGTAGGAAAGAGGGTTGAAATTGCTGATTGAACATCGTCATTTCAGGGGTACTGTACGACAAACAGATTTGAAGATAGCGATTGAATACCTCCATTTCGCCTGCTTCTGGGGCATTAGATTCATAGCCTAGGGCGACCAAAACAGCTTTCGCTTGCCAAAAGTCCTTTTGCCTGACTAAGATGTCTAGATCGTTAAATTGGCGTAGCGTAACATTGTCATAAACACATGCTGCGAGAGTCGGTCCTTTAAAAGCGATCGCATCAATTCCAGCTTTCTCAAGTTGCGTCAGAATCTTCAGTAATTCCTTGGTTTGAGAAATATTGTGAAGTCCATTCATGCGATTGAGAGTTTGTAGTTGCACCATCACCGCTCGCGGCACCACATCCTCCTCCATCGCTTTCAGGCTCTGATACAACACCGGCATGACGCCATTGTTGATCGCAGTTTGGAGTAGAGTTGTCCAGTTCATATCTGATGCCAGTAGACAAGTCAGTTCGCTTTTGGTTGTCGTACCCAAATAAAACCGTACACAGGCAAGCAGAACCGTAAATTCAAGAGATAGGGTCGTCATTGATAATTTCTCGCTTGGATTTCAAACAAATGGGCATAGATGCTACGTAGTGCCATCAACTGATCGTGGGTGCCACTTTCCACAATTTCCCCTTGATGCATGACATAAATCCGATCCGCCATTTTGACAGTGGAAAGACGATGGGTAATTAAGAGTGCAGAGCGATCGCGCATGAGTTCACGAAACTGCTGAAACACCTCAGCCTCAGCCTTGGCATCCATCGCACTCGTCGGCTCATCAAGCACCACCAACTGAGCATCCCGCAGGAACGCACGAGCAAGAGCAATTTTCTGCCATTGTCCTCCGCTCAGTTCTTCCCCACCCTTAAACCATTTCCCCAGCAAAGTATCGTATCCTTGTGGCAAACTCTGAATTACGGAATCAGCACCTGAGTGTCGAGCCGCTTGAGTAATTCGCTCACTCTTTGGAGGCAGGTCAATATTACCAAACCAGATATTGTCCTCCACCGTGAGGTGATAGCGAGTATAGTCCTGAAAAATCACACTGATCTGGCGATGCAAATCCTTCACCGAAAAGTGCCGCAGATCGACACCATCGATGGTAATACTGCCCTGGGTCACGTCATAAAGACGGGAAAGCAGTTTCACTAATGTGGTTTTACCAGACCCGTTTTCTCCAACTAGGGCGATAATTTCTCCCGGTGCAATAGTGAGATTAACTTGCTTAATCGCTTGACGCGGGGAGTTTTGATATTGAAAGCTAACATCCTGAAATACAATACCCTCTTGCATTGGACGGGGCACTAATTTAGGATCTACAGGCTCACTTATAGTAGGGTTTAAGGCTAGAAACTCAAATAAATCAGCAAGAAATAAGTTATTTTCATTTACTTGCCCTAGTCCAGAAATTAGGCTTCCCAGTGCGCCTTGAGCGCGCTGAAAGGCTTGGCTATACAGCACCAAATCGCCTAGTTGAAATTTACCATAAATTGTTTGATGAATAATAAAGCTATAGGTAATTAATACCGCAATTCCAGCAAATCCCTGTGTAATTAGTCGGGTGATGGCTTGTCGAGTAGTAATGGCAAGTTTCTCTTTAAATAGTTGCTGCCTGAGGCTATAAAACCGATCAATCAACAAATGACCTAAATTAAATAATCGAATTTCTTTGGCAGGGTGATCTCCCAGTAATAAATGCCCAATATAGTTGGCTTTGCGTTCTATTTCAGTCTGACGACGACGCCACTTGTAAAGGACTTTGGATTGCCCAAAGCGAACGAGCATGGTTGGAATGGAGGCTACCAATAAAACGCTGATGAGTCCCCAGTGGAGAGAGATGAGCAACCCGGCGATCGCCAATAGCGAAATTGCACTTTGCCCTACAGACGTCAAGCTATTTAGCATTTGGGTCGGTCGGTAAGGGGCTTCCCACTTAGCGCGTTCCAAAATGTCCTGATGTTGGGGACTTTCGTAAGATTCTAAATCAATCTCGATGGCTTTTTTATAAAGCGTCACTTGCAGGTGATCTGTAACCCGTTGCGATAGCGTTGTTGATGCTAACTCAGAAATTACAGCAGTGACATTTATCAACACCATCACTAGTCCTGCATTGAATAAGAGGAATAGAATATGACCAAATATCTGCGTTTTATCGCCAATTTTAAGACTAATGGCAATGTTATCGACAATGAGTTTAATAATATAAAGTAACGCTAGAGGCAATATACTCTCAATCGTGGTTAAAGTAACATGAATTACAGTCCAGCCAGAAGCACTTTGCCAAACTAATACAATTGCACGCTTGATCTTTAGCATTTAAACACCGCATGGTTAGACTGTTCCTCGGATAGAGCAAAGTTAAGGAGCTCAAGATATTTTTTCTAATTTAGTTATTCGCAGGAATCTGCCGTTTGACAGAATAATTAGTCAAAATTTATACTAAATTTATAATTTGGACTAAAATCATGAAGAAAAGCCAGATTAACGTGAGTTCCACAGAATCTAGCTGATTTTTCACGGCAGATATTTCAGTATTTTATATAAAAAATGTCTTTATTTTAACTTAATACGCAAAACTATGGAAGCTGTCACCAGGGTTTCACAAAAAGTAGACAAAAATGGACAGCCTTGTTTACTAGATCCTCGATCCCCCACGACATTTTCGGATGAAGGCTGTCCATTTTTGTCCTGGTTCAGCCCAAGGGGACTTAAC
>CASBQC010000025.1 GCA_949127805.1 Nostocales cyanobacterium PMM_0081 | reverse complement strand
TTTACAAAAGGATTTTTTTAACAAAATAAATATATTAATGTATGTATATACAGTGAAATTACTTAAATAAATTTACTGTAGACACGGGGTAAGTCTTGATAACAATTAATCTTCATTTTACTCAAGTAGTTGACAGATATAAGTTTATAAGTAAGATTTGTCACTTAAAGAAGTGTGAATAGAAGATTAAAAGTAACAATCAAGTGTTTTTTTATACATTTTCCTTCAACACTGCATCATACCACTTACGTAATATTATCTAAAAGAGGACAATTTCCATGAAATTAAACAACAAATTAGCGATCGCCTTGGTTGCTGCTTCTGCTGGTATCTTTGGTTTTAGCTCCATTGCTTCCGCCGGTGAAGGTGGTGCTGCTGCTGCTGCATCATTTACAGTAAATCAGGGAAATGTAACTGGAGCTGCTGTAGGTGCAGCTGTAGGTAAACAAAATGCAGGTGCCACAGCTACGAACTCATCTATAAGCAACACAGCATCAGCACTGGGAACTGCTGGCACTCTTACTCTAAATACTGTCCAATATACTGATCCAATTCTTGGACCAACTACGTCTTCTAGTTTTATTGGCGGTATAGATACTGCCAACCTAGGAACCGCACAAGTCAACACCTTGAGTAATAAAGTAACAACTCCCCTTGGAACTGGCATTGATGGCACTATCAAGCAGTAACTATCTAGTTAACTCAGATAGCGCTTTGCAATCATCTACTTGACCAAAAGAGTTTTTAGCTTAAATAACTATAAACTTCCTGCTTTCAAGAAACGCAGTAACAAGAAGATGATTAGGAGGGCAAAGAATGCATCCTGAATGATATCAGGTGTCAGACTGATGTCGAACTAGGATACTACCCACCCTAACCGTTTTGTGCAAATTAGAGACCTGGGAAAATCGCGTCTCTAATTTGATTATATGAATATCTTGCACCAATCGCCATCAGGTTTCAACCTGCGTGGCGATTTGTCTTGACTTGCGTCCAGATCCCCGACTTCGCATAAGTTGTCGGGGATCTAACTTTTCATTAAAGATTACTTCTCAACAAAACCCCAAAAGTATTATTATTTACGCCTAATTCATTTCCAGACGAGTCCTTACCAAATTTATACTCGCTGTTCGTCCACGAGAAAGTGAGTATCGGACTGTTATATTTATTGCCAAGCTTAAATTCTGCATTAGTTCCATAGCGAGAGCGGCTGGAACTTTCATTAATTGGGGTGTAATATCCAGAGAAGCGAAAATTCTTACCTAACTTGATAGACAAATCTAGCAACAGAGTATTATCAATAGAATCGGGTAATATATCTGCAAAATAATTGACTAAACCCACCGAAACATCTCCGATATTGGCTCTAGCTCCGACTGTGAGCGAATTTACAAAATCGGTTTTCGGAGCTTCTCGGTCAAAAGCATAATTTAACCCAGTTGATAAAATTAAATTGGCATTCCGACTCAAGGGAATTCTTTTAGCGACACTACCTTGCACTTGACTGTAGTACTCACGGTCTGGGTTAAGATAGGCGATCGCACCTCCTGAAAAAGTCCATCCACTCAAAGTATTCTTAGTAAAATCTCCCCCAACATAAGCTTTAATATCTTCTACACCGATTGCACCTGCATAATATCTAAAAACATTCTCTGTTCCCGTAATATCACCAGTAAAGCTAATATGCGGTACATAACTCGTTTCTTCTAAATGTTTGACACTCGTGAGATAATTAACTTCTTGGTTGAAATTCTTTAAATAAACTTGACCGTAGAAATTGTTCAAAGTTGCTGGAGAAAAACTTTGACCATTAATAATAGAGAGAACACTTACATTAGAATCAGCTCCTCCTTCTCCACCACCCGCAAATGTGACGTTCCGAGGACCAATAGGTTCATAACCAGTCTTGCTAAAAAAACTGCGCTTGATAACTGGGGAAACTCCCAACCAAATACCATTAAAACTAGCAGCAGGAACTTGATTTAAATTTGTCACTCCAGCTTGTGGACTTTTAGCTCGTCCAATACCACCATGATAAAAGGTGAAACTATTTGCGGGAAGTCGCGCATTATTAGCAGCATAAAATAAATTATTGTTGACATTTACATTTACTGGCTTTGACCCTCCTGTAATTTGAGGAACAGCATCAGGTAACAAAATATTCGCCACTTGCAAAGCAGAATTAAATAAAGTATTTTCGTCATTTAATATAAATCCAAATCCGCGCACCGTGCGACCAATAACAGCTTCACGGTCATTAGCTTTCACAATTTGGCTAACTGTTGAATAAATTGCTGTAGGTGTATTTTCAATTTCTTCTTTTCTAGTTACAGATATTTTATTTCCTTGGCTATTACCAGATGTTGCACCAACATTAGGAAAGAATAAATCTACACCATATTCTTGACCATTTGCTCCCTTCTGAAAACCTGGTTCCCTCATTGCTGCCAGTGATTGTGATGTTACTACATTTCCCGCTTGGGAAGTTTGGGAAATGCGGGTTGGTATTAAAGAATCAGGGTTGATACTATTTCTGTCAGTTGCTACACCGGGAGTATATGTACAAATATCTTCCGGATTACTACCTGGAAATACACAGGAAGCAGTCAAACTTAATTGAATTTCCGCACCTAATAAAGTCTGTGGTTCTTTAGTAGAGACTGTAATTTCTCTTGATTTTCTTATTGTTTGCAATTGTAAGTAACTTCCTGTTTGCTTGATAGTCAGAATGTTATTTCTCGTCAAACTTTCTTCAACTTGACTGTTGAGTTTAACAATTCCATTAACATTAAAAATAATATTTTGAGCATCACCGAAACTACTACCTACAAAAAGTTCTCCTTCTGTTAGATGATTAATAAATGTGTTATTCAGTGGCAAAGTTGTCGTAAACGGACTAACTTTCTTGTTGGGAGCAATCCGAGGGGGAATGATATATTTTGGATCTACTTGGGAATTTTCTTTAGGTTTTTCTCCAGGAGACTGCTTCTCAACTTCTGCAACTACAGACAAGTTTTTTGGTAAATGAGAAGTTGCAGATATCTGCTTTGTCTGGAGTTCCGCAACATTACTGAATTCAGGTTGTCCTACCCTATCGGGAGTACAAGAAGGCAAATTATTAATCTTTTTTTCTAAATCCACTACCTTAGCAAATTCAGGTTGCCCAACCCTATCGGGAGTACAAGAAGACGAATTGCCAGTTTTTTTTTCTAAATCCGTCACCTTTGTTTGCTGAATCGAAATTGGTAGAAAAGCTTCAAAGTAACTTTCCAATTCCGGTTCAGTAATTGCAATTAGGGTATCTTTTAATGAACCTACTGTAGTGTCAGTTGCAGTAGTTAAGGGCAATTGCGATTTGCTAGCGCTATCTAAATTTGATATGTTCGCATCTGTTTGAGCACTAGCTACTTGGGTAGCCAGAACAGCAGCTAAAGTAAAATATAATGCAAGCTGTAACCTATTAGTAACAGTACTCTTCAAAGTAGTGTAGTCGTTTTGACTATTGAGGACATAAACACTGTTACTTAAAAGTTATTTTTTTTCAGTGATTTTTCGTTAAATCCGGGAAAATTTACAGTAACTTTACTGAGGGTGTTAATATTTTTTATACTTTAAGAAAAGATTAATAGCCAATTGGTTCTCGGTTGCGTGCAATATAAACAAAACCTCACCCCCTTCCCCTCTCCTTTATAAGGAGAGGGGTGTCCAGAACGGACGGGGTGAGGTTTTATGTAACTCACTCAAATGAGAACCGCTATAGACTGTGTTTATTTGTGGTTACTTAATAATTTACTTGTTGTAGTAGATTTGTAACATATTAAAAAATAAAAAAAAGGGGGATGGTAAATACCATTCCCCTAACAACGTTTGCTGAAAGCACCTATTACTACAGTTGCTTCAAATCCAATTCCGGAAATGCTGATACATTAAAGTTGAGGCACATACTGTTGCTTTTCAGGTACTTCAGTGTACTCAGCCACAATCTGACGGAATTCTTCGCCGTCAATAGTTTCTTTTTCGATGAGCAGATCAACTAAGCGATCGGTGACGCTGCGATTTTCGCGAATCAGACGCTTTGCTAAGTCATAACACTGCTCGACAATTTCGCGAACTTGGGAATCGATGCGACGTGCGATCGCTTCCGAATATTCAGATCGTGTCGTCCAGTCACGACCCAAGAAAACTTCTCCCTGCTGACTTTCCAAAGACAGCGGACCCAAATCCGACATCCCAAAACGTGTTACCATTTGTCGTGCCATTGCTGACAACTGTTGCAAGTCACCCGCACCAGTAGTCACTTCCGCATGACCAAAAATCACATCTTCAGCTGCGCGACCACCCAAAGCACCAGTAATTCTTGCTTTCAACTGAGAACGAGAAATTAATCCTTGTTCTTCGTTGGGAGTAAACCAAGTCAAACCCTGGGCTTGTCCTCGTGGGATGAGGGTAACTTTTTGCACTGGGTCATGCTCTTTGAGCAATGTGCCGATCAAAGCGTGTCCAACTTCGTGGTAAGCAATCAAGCGTTTGCTCTTGCTATCTACCAAAGGAGTGCCTTCCATCCCCGCGACAACGCGATCAACTGCGTCATCAACTTCTGCCAGGGTCATACCTTCTTTACGGCGTCTGGCGGTGAGAATTGCCGCTTCGTTGAGTAAATTGGCTAAATCAGCACCAGTGAAACCAGGAGTACGGCGAGCGATCGCTTCTAAAGATACACTCTTA
Organism: Nostocales cyanobacterium PMM_0081; assembly: GCA_949127805.1. Classification (GTDB taxonomy): domain Bacteria; phylum Cyanobacteriota; class Cyanobacteriia; order Cyanobacteriales; family Nostocaceae; genus Hassallia. Next base: position 1,360 of record CASBQC010000025.1, on the reverse strand, counting down.
TCTAGTTTCTTATTCCGGGCGTGAACTTGCAAGATTTCCAAGCGTCCTTTGATATCCGGTGGATCAACAGTTACTTGTCTGTCAAAACGTCCGGGACGCAATAATGCTGCGTCTAATACATCAGGACGGTTGGTAGCCGCAATAATAATGATGCCAGTGTTACCTTCAAAACCATCCATCTCAGTGAGCAGTTGGTTCAGGGTTTGCTCTCTTTCGTCATTACCACCACCAATACCAGCACCGCGCTGTCTGCCTACAGCGTCGATTTCATCGATAAAAATGATACAAGGAGCGTTGTCTTTAGCTTTCTTGAACAAATCGCGGACGCGGGAAGCACCGACACCGACGAACATTTCCACGAATTCCGAACCGGAAATACTGAAGAATGGTACACCAGCTTCCCCAGCGATCGCCTTTGCTAATAAAGTTTTACCAGTTCCCGGAGGTCCAACCAACAACACTCCTTTGGGAATGCGTGCCCCGACTGCGGTAAATCTTTCTGGTTGTTTCAAAAAGGTGACAACTTCTTGCAGTTCTTCTTTAGCTTCTTCAATGCCTGCTACATCGTCAAACTTGACCCCAGTTTTTGCCTCCATTTGAAAGCGAGCCTTAGACTTGCCAAAATTCATCGCTTGTCCAGGACCACCAGGAAGGTTGCTAGAGCGTCGGAACAAAAAGAACAATCCAGTAATCAATAAGATTGGAAAAATCAGATTACCTAACAGTCCCCAGATAGCTCCATCATTCCGCATCGGGTGAGCATCAAAACTAATTCCTTTGGTTTTCAGCTTGGAAATTAGCTCAGGAGCGCTCATCGGCAGGTCTACCCGCACCCGTTGCACGCGATTATCGAGTTCTGGATCGACGGCTTCGACAATTGCTGTCCTACCACCTTCATAAAGATCCACGCTGGTGACTCGATTTGCATCCAAGTATTCCAGAAAGCGACCATAGGTCATGCGGGTGCTAGCTGTATTCTTAGTCATATCCGCAGGAGTGCCAGCAAATGCTCCTTGCCAGAAGAAAAAGCCAATTACCAAAGCAGGCAATGTCCAGAGTACTAGGACTCTCCAAGAGAATTTCATTTTAATTTGCCTCTAGATGCCAATACAATTAACCAGTAGCAACGAATGGTGCTGACAACTTCCGGCTGAAGTGCGAAACATGAAGTATACTTCTACGGATCGAACCGAAGCTTAGTACTTTATCCTTCATCCTTTATCCTTCATCCTTTTTTTGCTCACCCTGTCACTACGCTGACAAACGGATGTTTATAAATCCATTTTGTTTAATCTGATGTTTGACACGCATCCCCATAGAGCTATTGAAGCGCTACGGCGAATCCATGACACCATTAATA
>CASBQC010000024.1 GCA_949127805.1 Nostocales cyanobacterium PMM_0081 | reverse complement strand
GAGACACAAAATGTTAAAGTTCCTAAAACAAGTTGGTGATTACGCCAAAGAAACGGTACAAGCGGCTCGTCACATTGGTCAAGGTTTGTCTGTAACCTTCGACCACATGCAACGGCGTCCAATAACCGTCCAGTATCCTTACGAAAAACTTATTCTTGGGGAGCGGTTTCGCGGTAGAATTCACTTTGAATTTGATAAGTGTATTGCTTGCGAAGTCTGTGTCCGCGTTTGTCCAATTAACCTGCCTGTAGTTGATTGGGAATACGACAAGGCAAGCAAAAAGAAAAAGCTCAACCACTACAGCATCGACTTTGGAGTTTGTATCTTCTGCGGTAACTGCGTAGAATATTGCCCAACTAACTGTTTATCAATGACAGAAGAGTATGAACTTTCCACATACGATCGCCATGAATTGAATTATGATAGCGTGGCGCTAGGTCGTTTGCCTTACAAAGTTACAGATGACCCAATGGTAACACCGCTACGCGAACTGGTTTACCTACCTAAAGGCGTGATGGAACCTCATGGTTTGCCAGCAGATGCACCCCGCGCCGGTGCCCGTCCAGAAGACCTTGTGGAACAGTAAAAATCATAATGTTAGTGGTTAGTTGATAGTGGATAGTCGATAGTGGTTAGTGGATAGTGGTTAGTTGATAGTGGTTAGTTCAATAACAACGCTCCAACCAACAACGCTCCAACTAACAACGCTCCAACCAACAACGCTCCAACTAACAACCAACAATCAACCGACAGAGGACAAAAAACAGTGAATCTAGCGGAAGGAGTACAAATCGTTTCCTTTGGTATACTGGCGGTGATGATGGTGGGGTCAGCGCTTGGTGTAGTGCTTTTCTCAAACATCGTTTATTCTGCTTTTATGCTGGCAGGCGTTTTTATTAGTATTGCTGGCTTGTATCTGTTGCTTAATGGTGACTTCGTAGCCTCAGCGCAATTGCTAGTTTACGTCGGTGCGGTGAACGTGCTGATTTTGTTTGCCATTATGTTGGTAAATAAACGAGAAGATTTTGTGCCGCTTCCCAATGCTTGGATACGTAAAGCACTAACGGGGGTAGTCAGTTTAGGATTGTTTGCCCTGTTGAGCACGATGGTCTTAGCGACACCTTGGAGTTACTCAACTCCTGTTATTGGTGGTGAAAGTTCTACCGTTTTAATTGGTGAGCATTTGTTCACTGACTTTTTGCTACCTTTTGAACTCGCTTCCATTTTGTTGTTGATAGCAATGGTGGGAGCAATTATTTTGGCGCGTCGCGAGTATTTGCCAGAGGCATTATCATCTGGATTGCTGCAAACCATTTTAACTTTGCCAGAACGCCCCAGGGAGCTAGTATCATCTGGTACTAGTACCGATAGCGATGGTACTGATATTAATCGTGGTGGTTCTCGTCGCGAATAATTGATAACTTTCTACCTGTCGTAGAGACGTTCCGGTGGAACGTCTCTACAATATGTGCCCCAAGTAGGGACATGATATAACAACTAACAACCAACAAATTCATGCAACTCCAGTACTTTTTATTACTAGCAGCGGCTTTGTTCTGTATTGGCATCTTTGGCTTGATTACTAGCCGTAACGCGGTGCGGGTGCTAATGTCGATTGAGTTAATGTTGAATGCTGTTAATCTGAATTTAATGGCATTTTCCAACTTCCTAGACTCAACATTAATTAAAGGTCAGGTTTTCACAATATTTGTGATTACCGTGGCAGCTGCTGAAGCGGCAGTTGGTTTAGCGATCGTGCTTGCCATTTATCGCAATCGCGATACTGTCGATATGGAGCAGTTTAATCTTCTGAAGTGGTGATATGAAGTGCAACTCAAGCAAGTAATCATTGCTTATAAAGCCAGAGACCCCCAAAGTAAACGCTGGGCTGAAATCTGTGCCAAGCAACTCGAAGACCGCCAATGCCACGTATTGATGGGACCCAGTGGACCAAAAGACAATCCTTATCCGGTGTTTTTGGCTTCTGTAGGACAACCAATCGATCTGGCTGTGGTACTTGGCGGTGATGGTACTGTTTTAACTGCTGCAAGACATTTAGCCCCAGCTGGTATCCCAATTTTGGCGGTGAATGTGGGAGGTCATCTGGGGTTTTTAACTGAGTCGGTGGAAGAATTTCAGGATACAGAGAAGGTTTGGGATCGATTGTTGGAGGATCGCTATGCTATCCAGCGGCGTATGATGCTACAAGCTGCGGTGTATGAGGGACATGGGACAAATATTGAACCTGTTACCGAACGCTACCTGGCTTTGAATGATATGAGTATTAAACCGGCTTCTGCCGATCGCATGATCACTTCAATTCTGGAAATGGAAATTGATGGTGAAATTGTCGATCAGTATCAAGGAGATGGTTTGATTCTGGCTACTCCCACAGGTTCCACTGGTTACACCGTTTCTGCCAATGGTCCGATTATGCACGATGGTATGGAAGCGATTACCATCACTCCCATTTGTCCGATGAGTCTTTCTAGTCGTCCTTTGGTATTACCTGCTGGTTCGGTTGTCAGCATCTGGCCCTTGGGGGATTATGAGTTAAGTACCAAGCTCTGGATGGATGGAGTGTTAGCTACTTCGATTTGGCCCGGACACCGTGTTGATGTGCGGATGGCGGATTGTCGCTCTAAGTTTATTATTCTACGGGAAAATTATTCCTATTATCAAACGCTGCGAGAGAAATTATTGTGGACAGGGACGAGGGTTCGCTACAGTAATAAGAATCAGCACAATTGATAGAGGTAGAGGTTATGCGATCGCATTTACTACAGAAAGAATATGCGATCGCTTAACACCTCACTACAAATATTTAACAATTAAAATATTGGACTTTGAACCTAAGTACTGTATCATTCCGAAGAATGTAAAAAAGGAGATTCTTTTGGAGTAAAGTTTTTGGCTCTTCCTTTGCGATCGCCTAACGCATTCATTTTTTTGCCTTATTTTCATTCGTTAGATATATTGACAAATGCGTCATAATCTTAACGTGTCACCAATGCACTACCTTCTATGATAAAGACTGTTCTCAAGTTGGATACCCCAACCCAAGAAAGCACACGATTATTTTCTAACATCGAATTTGATGGCAATAAGCTAACTCATCAACCGGGTAGTGTTGTCGGAGGCACTGCACTTATTGCTGGAACAATTGTTGGTGCTGGTATTCTCGGTTTACCTGCGGTCACTCTCTCATCTGGTGTTGTGCCATCTACAGTCCTGCTCATTGCTCTTTGGCTGTACACTTTAATCTCAGGTCTAATGATGGCAGAAGTGACTTTGAACACGATGCGTCTTGTGGGACGCCCGAATTTAGGTCTGTTGTTCATTGTTGAGAATACCCTTGGGTTTCTGGGAGCGCGGATTGCTGCTGCCGCATATCTGTTTTTGGGCTATGCTCTGTTGGTAGCATACATTACCCGAGGTGGAGAGATTCTAGCATCTGCTGCATCTGTTGCGTGGAATGTGGAAAACGTTTTGCCGGAATGGGTGGGGATAATAACGTTCACTCTCTTATTTGGCGGTATGATGTATTTTGGGCGAGAACAGGTTGTGGAGAAATTAAACAATGTATTTGTAGCGATTCTCATTGCTTCATTTCTAGGAATATTGTTGCTGATCTCAACCCATCTTCAAACTGCCCAATTCTTATATCAGGATTGGACTGCGATAACTCCTGCTGTCTCAGTCGTTTTGGTAGCGATGTTTTTCCACAATATTGTGCCGCTAGTCGTGGCTAAAATGGAAGGAGACGCCCGAAAAATTCGTACCTGCATTGTCATTGGTTCTGGGATTCCCTTGCTGATGTTCTTAGCTTGGAATGCAGTAATTTTGGGAAGCATAACTCCCGATATAGTACAAAATATATCTAATGGCAGAACTATTTTTGACCCCCTGCAAATTTTAGGTTCAGGGAGCAGCGGAGAATTATTAGGAGTGCTAATATCTGTTTTTTCCGAGTTTGCACTAATAACATCATTCATCGGAGTTGCATACAGTTTGCTAGATTTCTTCAAAGGTATTTTTAATGTTGGCAATAATGAACTTTCTAAAAGCCAGTCGCTCTATTTAATAATTTTTGCACCACCGATGATTGTGGGAGCGCTTAATCCCAGCATCTTTTTTACGGCACTAGATTACTCTGGAACCTTTAGTGTTTCAGTTTTAGCAGGGATTATTCCGGCATTAATGATTTGGAAGCAACGTGAAGCGCACTCACACTCAAATAGCATCAATCAACAGCTTGTCCCTGGTGGTAAGGTGATATTTATGGCAATGGCTGTAATTGGATTCCTCTTCATGTGGTCATGATTGATTGACCGTAGCCGTTTAACAGAAATAAAGCTTTTTTATAAGGTGAATGCCGAAAACCCCGGAGAAACAGGCACATAGTGCCGTATTCCGTGCTTCTCCCAAAGGGAGACGCTGCGCGAACAGACCGGGGATGAAGGCTAACGGCTTTCCTTTATCCTGCATTCAAGCTTTTTGTTGTTCTATATATCGCTTTACTGTTTCTGTGCAAACATTACCCGCTGTGCTTACAAAATAGCTAGGTGTCCAGAGAGTTGGTATCTTCATTAGTTCTGGAAATTCCTTTCTCAATACATGCGATGCACGACCTTTAATCAGCCGAATAATTTTACTTGGGTCATCACTAGGTTTCGCATTTACAAACATGTGAACATGGTCTGGCATAATTTCCAGTGCAATAATTTTCCATCGGTTCTCAACACAGACCTCAAAAATAATCTCTTGTAGTTTTTCCGCAATAGCCCCTACTAACACTTTTTTGCGACGCTTAGGAATAAATACAAAATGGTAATTTAGAAGCGAAACTGCATTACCTTCGTGCCGATACTCATCGGGAGAAAATTTAGCCATAACTTTACAATAATACTTGCTAATCTGTCTATAGCTACTGTATATTAATTATAGGTCGAATACAAATAAGTTTAGCAAGAAGGTTAAAGCAGTGTTGGTTCTGGAGTACAAAGTTAAAGGTAAAAAAGCTCAATATGCGGCTATTGATGATACTATTCGTACTACCCAATTCATCCGCAATAAGGCGGTTAGATTTGGGATGGATGCTGATAGAGAATTAAAAGTTGATAAGTTTGCCCTTAATAAATATTCCACCCAACTACGTAAAGAATTCCCTTTTGTTGCCGATTTAAATTCGATGGCTGTACAATCAGCCGCAGAACGTGGATGGTTTGCAATATCGAGGTTTTACGATAACTGCAAATCAAAAATAACAGGCAAAAAAGGATATCCACGGTTTCAAAAAGACTGTCGCAGCGCTGAATACAAAACGTCAGGCTGGAAGTTGCACCCCACTAAAAGACGGATTAAGTTTACTGATAAAAAAGGGATTGGTGAGCTTAAGCTTTTAGGTAAGTGGGATATTCAGTCTTACGATGTCAAAGATATTAAGAGAGTTCGCTTAATCCATCGTGAGTCAAGTGGATACTATGCTCAATTTTGTATTGGAATTGATGTAGTAGATGCTCAACCCAAAACGGGCGCTGAAATCGGCTTAGATGTCGGAATAGAGTCTTTCTATTCTGACAGTAACGGGCATCATGAACCAAACCCTAAGTTTTTGAGAAAGGCTGAATCAAGTATCAAACATTCTCAAAGACGCATTTACAAAAAGGTTAAAGGTTCATTGGGTAGACGTAAAGCAAGAAAAGTCTATGCCAAAAAACACTTAAGAGTAAGTAGGCAACGTATAGAACATGCAAAGAGAATTGCACGTTGCGTAATCAAGTCTAACGACTTAGTAGCCTACGAAGATTTAAGAGTTTCTAACATGGTAAAAAATCATTGCCTAGCAAAATCAATTAGCGATGTTAGTTGGTATTTGTTTAGGCAATGGTTAGAATATTTCGCGGTTAAATTTGATAAATTAGCTGTAGCTGTACCACCTCATTACACTTCTCAAAAGTGTTCTAGCTGTGGTGTAATTGTCAAAAAGTCTCTATCGACCCGTACTCATAAATGTGTTTGTGGTTGCGAGTTGCATAGAGATGTTAACGCCGCGCAAAATATTTTAAGGCTTGGCAGACAAGCTAGGGATGGGCAGTCCCGAAGTAACGCTGTAGGAGTTGGAATCTCTACGCTAGTTGGCGCAAGCCTGCTAGAGCAAATTCTAACGTAGATTACAGAATCCCCTCGGCTTTAGCCAGGGGAGTGTCAAATCCCATATCCCACATTGAGCACCCTAAACTGTCACATAACGAATTTTGGACGTTTCAAAATTGGGAGCAACGCGATCGCCTGACAATATCCCTATGGTTTGGTATAAAATACAGCCTGGATTAGGGGATAAAATCCGAAAAAACCGATTGTGACACTGGGGGGTGCGGAATGTGGGTTCTAGACAAATTGCGTCTACCTCAACTTCAATATTAAGGTGAGGTATTTATCGCTCTTGATGCCAAATTAGGTTACTGTCAAAGTAAGGTTGGTGATGTTTTACAACAAACGGCTCTCTGTGAGTACGCTAGCAAACCTCATCTATTTAATTCACCGACCTGGGTGATTTTTTTTGAACAACTTCTTGGGATTGGTTATGCACCATATTAAACTTGCTCCCAGTTGGTTGCGATTTTTAATTGTTGTCTTGTTGGTGATAGGTATATTTTTTCGCTTTGTTAATCTAGAGCGTAAAGTTTACTGGCATGATGAAACTTATACCTCATTGCGGATTTCTGGTTACACAGTAAAAGAAGTGAAGCAGCAACTTTTTAATAATCGTGTAATTACGGGGACATCTTTTGATAAGTACCAACGTCCCAACCCAGAAAAAAACTTAGGTGACACAATTAAATCTTTAGCAATAGAAGATCCACAGCATCCACCGCTTTATTACATAATAGCTCGATTTTGGGTGCAAATTTTTGGCAATTCGGTGACAGCAATTAGAAGTTTGTCTGCTTTTATCAGCTTGCTGGTGTTTCCCTGTGTTTATTGGTTATGCAAAGAATTATTTAGGGTGCCATTGTCAGTTCCTTTTATAGCGATCGCTCTGGTGGCAATCTCCCCGATTCATCTCGTCTATGCTCAAGAAGCACGAGAATATATGCTTTGGACAGTAACTATATTACTATCTAGCGCTTCACTACTGCGAGCAATTCGACTAGAATCAAAAAATAAAGAGTTAGCCAAAAAACAGCAACCGTCAGATCCTATTTTTGCATGGGGCATTTATGCAGCGACTTTAGCACTAAGTTTATATACATTTTTATTAAGTGGATTTGTTGCAGTTGCTCATGCTATTTATGTATTTACCATTGCTAAATTTAAGTTTACTAAAATAGTAAAAGCTTACCTTTTTGCGACCCTGGTAGGCTTTTTAGCCTTTCTGCCTTGGATATTAGTTGTGTTGTTCAACTTCTCTCAATTGGACTCGGCAACATCTTGGACAAAGATGCCAATTAGTTTTATGAATTTAATTCCAGCTTGGCTGATTCAGTTAAGCCATATTTTCTTTGATTTTAACTTTGGGTTTGAAAATCCTTTAAGTTATTTCATTACACCAGTTATTTTAATATTCGTTGGCTATGCCATTTATTTTCTTTATCGGACAACGAACGAAAAAGTTTGGTTGTTTATTGTATTGTTGATTGCCGTGCCTGCACTACCTTTAATCTTCGCAGATTTGTTGTTTGGGGGAATACGCTCATTAAGCGATCGCTATTTATTGCCTTCTTATTTAGGTATTGAAATTGCGGTTGCTTATCTGTTAGCAACTCAGATATATAGCGGAAATTTAGCGCGTCGGCAAATCTGGCAAATCATTGCAGCGCTAGTAATTACCTGTGGAATCATTTCTTGTGGGGTGAGTTCTCAAGCCGAAACTTGGTGGAGTAAGGTAATTAGCTATGGTAATCCACAAGTTGCTACAATCATCAATCAAGCTTATCGACCACTTTTGGTTAGTGATTCTTTTGGCATTAATTATGGAAATGTCTTTTCTCTCAGCTATCTTTTAGAACCAAAAGTACGGTTTCAATTGGTGAGACAAAATATTCCCAAAATTCCTAATCAATTTACGGATGTATTTTTCCTAAATCCGGCAAATAATTTCCGCAAAAAAATAGAAAAAAGCTCTAAATCTAAACTAAATCTTGTCTACCAAGATAACTATTATTCACTTTGGAAGCTAGCCAAAACCCGCATCTGACACCGACGTGATATTTCACTCCAAACTGAAAAACAAGATACCCGACAACTCTTGCGAAGTCGGGTATCTGAACAACTTGGGCAAAACTGAACACAAAATTTAAACTAATTCTCAGCTTAAATTAATTTAGTTAGGGAAATGAAGCTTTAAAGTGTCATTAGAGACGAATTTCAGGACACTCAAGCTATGAAATTTAACTATTTAGCAGTTTTGGGTATCGCTACTGTTTTAACCATAAGCTGTGCAAAGGAGGCAACCTCAAAGCAAGTAAATATGCAGATGCAGCATACAACAACGGCAGGCACTTTGGTTGCACAGATGATGCAGGAAATAGCCGGGAATTCTGGAACCTTTAAAGCTG
>CASBQC010000023.1 GCA_949127805.1 Nostocales cyanobacterium PMM_0081 | reverse complement strand
GGGAATGGGGACGCTTGGACTGGGTTAAAAGTCCGTTTGTGTCTAGTAGTGCGTCAAGGACTAATTGACGGATAGATTTTCTGATTTAGACTCAGATTCCCTTGCGTCTTTCTAACCGTCATTTAGGAGTTTGACAGACCACTAGGTTTTATCATCAGTTAAGTACTCATGCACCTTGGCGGTTGCTATAGTAATCAACAAATGAAAATAGGCAGACTCATATGGCTGCCTTTTCTGTGATTATTTGTTACTAGTAAAAATACGTAGAGGTGATAAACGCACCCCCACAAAGTTGTCATTAACCGAGTTTATCCCAAGTTAAGAGTCTTCTGATTCTTGCGCTTGCGGAGGAAGACACCAGAAATAGCTAGTAATCCTAAAGCCACACCTGGTTCAGGTACACTAGTAGTTGGGAAATCAAACCCCTTAGTTCCTGCATGGAAGGAGTGGTTGTCAGTTTCAAATCCACCACCACCTACCTGAGAAATGATAATCTTGTTAAAGGTATCTTTACTGCTTTCTGAGTAGAAGTGAACGTAGCCATTACCTTGATTGTATTGGTTGGTTGTGGGGTCTAGTTTTGCTCCATCTTCATTGATACCTGGATGTAGTGGGGAGTAGAGGGCAAAACCACCTGCTAAATCAATATCTTTGGTTGTAAAGCTCTTCACCAAGTTATCACCATTGAAGAAGGAGTAAGTATTATTTGTGTGTGCTGCACCCCAGTCAATACCGAAATAGTTCAGATTCTTTTCTAGGTTAATTATGGCGTCGCTGCCTTCAAAAACTGCCAAATAGTTAGAATCGTTTTTCTCACCCTTTGCCCCAACCGGTGCCCACATATCTGACCTGACACTGCTGTTATTGCCAGAGAATGAGTATTTGGCAAATCCGGTGGTTGGTGCTTGACCAGAATTGAAGTCAACTGTTACGACATTTTTATCCTTAGAAAACTCAGAAAAAGCACCTTGGTTTGTTTTCCCATCAATACTTTCAATACCTGTGGTTACTTTGAATGTAACAGCGTGAGCCGATTCAGCATAGGAGAAGGAAGCGATCGCACTTAAAGATAAAGCAGCAATGGAAGCAATTTTTTTGATAAACATGATGTTTGGCTCTTGTCGTTTTCCGTGTCTTGAGCCAATTATGTGATTGATGAGATACAAATAATAGGTGATATTTACGGAATTTACTTTTTTGCTGGAATTGAAGAAAAATGTGACATATTTAACTACTTAATAACTAAAAGCCAGTGACTTTTCTTATAAATACGTAAAGATAAACAAGGTAAACCAACTAACATTTGTGAAGAAACCAATTATTGATAAAGAAGTTGTGTCTGTCCTTCGTCTTTTTAAAGAGTAATGAAGCTAGGGAAATTTATTTTTGTGTTTCAGAAAAAGGCAGGTGGGGCAAATCTGCCAAAGACTTGATAATTAAAGCATAATCAAACCCAGTCGGACACCAACAGTTACAGCTTCGGTGCGAGACGAAACCCCTAGCTTCCCAAATATGGATGAGACATGAAACTTAACGGTGTGATCGGATATATGCAAACCCTTAGCGATCGCTTTATTCCCCAATCCAGAACCGAGCATTTCTAAAACCTCTATCTCCCGTGGTGTCAATGTTTGCATGGGTGTGAGCGTTACTTTTTCTCGCATCGACTCTTTGAGAGAAAGTAACTCAACAGCATCGGGATGTAAGACAATTAGACCAAAAGCGATCGCCTCGACAGCCGCGATAATCTCTGACTCTGTGCTGCTATCTGGTAAAATGCCCCGTACACCAGAACGCAGTGCGACTTCTAAGTTGATGCTGTCGAGTTCGTCAGCAATAACGATAATTGGTGATGAGTATTGCTCTTCTTGCATCAAAAGCAATTTTTCCCATACTGATTGTTGAAGGTTGCTGCTCAAATCTAACAGCACCAAATCAGGTTGTAATTGCCCAACTTCCCTTAAGAGTGCATCCAAGTCAGATACACTACCAACTACCGTCAGTTGAGGATTGCTTGTCAGCACTGCCGACAAACCTGCCCGCACTACGGGGGAAGCTGCAACTACCATCACCCGAATCATGTTGCCTCCACAGCAGTTTTCCCATCTTGCAAGACAGCATAAAAAATGTATTGTTGCCCACCACGCAGAACTTGTAATGGTAGTGATTTACTATCGCTTTGATTGAGATAGTTGCTTAAATCATTGGGTTGAGAGAACGATTGCCCCGACACCCCAATCAACACATCACCAACTTGCAAACCAGCAGCTTCGGCAACACTTTGAGAATGCACTGATAAAATTAATAAGCCCAAAGTGCGTTTTATCAGTACAGGTTGTAAAGTTACCCCCAGCTTTCGACGATTTCCATCCAGAAAACGCTTTACAGTTGAGGTTGATATTGCTACAGCCAAACCGTTGGCAATCATGGTATTAATTCCGACAACGCGACCGAGACAATCGGCAAGTGGACCGCCAGAATTGCCAGGATACAATTGAATATCAGCCATTACCAAACGCTGATTATTTGTGTGGATAATGCCGGTTGTGACTGCACCACTCTCACCAAATGGATTACCCACTGCTAAAACTAATTCACCCACACGCAGCGCATCGATTTCACCGATGGTTGCGGCATTTAAGTCAGTGACGGCAATTTTTAAAGCTGCTAAATCTTGCTGTGGGTCAAAG
>CASBQC010000022.1 GCA_949127805.1 Nostocales cyanobacterium PMM_0081 | reverse complement strand
CTGACCGACGCTTACTGGTTATTGTCGTACTTTTTGCAAATAGCTGTTACATTATACACTGGATCCATCGTACATGCTGCGGTATGGTGTAGCCCACTTGAAGAAGTCGTGAGAATAAAATTATTCTATACAAAATTAATCATTTTTGTATTTGTTGGGAATTTTGAGAAACGAAAAATCTAGCAAACAGAGAATACAAAGCGGGAATAACTAACAAAGTTAATGCTGTAGAGGTAAATAATCCCCCTAATACAACCACCGCTAAAGGTTGCAAAATTTCTTTCCCTGCACCAGTCCCAATTACCAAAGGCATCATTCCCAAAGCTGATGTAAAAGCGGTCATCAAAATAGCAACTAATCGCTCCATTGAACCTTCAAATAAAACTTTCTGTAAAGGCATACCACTAGCTAATTTATGATTATAATTATCAACTAATAGCAAACCGTTGCGAGTCGCTACACCAAAGAGGGTAATAAATCCCACCATCGAAGCAACAGAAATCACACCCCCACTCAAAGCTACAGAAATCACACCACCAACTAATGCTAAAGGTAAATTAATCATAATCATCAAAGTTGCGGGAATTGACTTAACAGCAAAGTAAATCAAAACTGTGATAGCGATAAGTGCTAAACTTCCAGCAAAAATTAAAGTTTGTGTGGCTTGTTCTTGAGCTTGAAATTGACCGCCATATTGAATGTAATATCCAGAAGGTAATTGTACTTTTTGTTTAACTTGATTTCTAATATTATTGATAACAGAGCCTAAATCTTGTCCGTTCACATTGGCTGAGACAACAATTAAACGAGAAACGTTTTCGCGGTTAATTGTATTCGGACCAGTACCATAGTTAACTTTTGCAACTTGAGCTAGGGGAATTTTTTGATTGTTGGGGACATCAATTAACAAATTGCTGATAGTTTCTAAATTGTGGCGATCGCTCTCCTTTAGCCAAACAACTAAATCAAACACTTGTTGTTGCTCTAAGACTTGAGAAACTACTCGTCCATTAAGAGCAGTTTCAATAGTTTCAGCTAAATCACCAACAGCTAAACCATAACGAGAAGCAGCAAGTCGATCAAACTTAATTTGTACTTGTTTTATGGGTACTTGGGGTTCTAATTGCAAATCGACAACAGAGGGAATGTTGCTCATAGCAGATTCAACTTGCTTCCCAATAATGCGGAGTTGTTCTAAGTCGGGACCGAAAATTTTGACAGCGATCGCACTCCTAACTCCTGACAGCACTTCATCCAATCTGTGAGAAATAAAACCGCCGATATTTGCCGCTACACCCGGTATTTTCGCAAATTCTTGCCGCAGCGTTTCAATACTTGCTTTTCTATCTTTTATTCCCAACTGACTCAACTCTACATCTAGTTCTCCAAAGTTGACACCACCGACATCGCTATCACCAGGAGCGCGTCCGGAACGTAACTGTAAGGCTGCAAATCGTTTATCATTCTTCAAAGCATCTTGAATCGCTAAATCTGCTGTATTAGTTGCTTCTAAAGAACTCCCCGGATAAAGAGAAGTAGCGATGACAAGTGAACTTTCTTGAAACTCTGGCAAAAATACTCGTCCCAAGGATGGCAAAATCAACATTGAAGCGATAAAACTAGCCGCAGCAGCAATTAAGATAATTTGCGGACGACGAATAGAAAACATTAAAGCCGGACGATATATTTTATGCGAAAATCGCGCTACCCAAGTTTCATCATTTGGTAAACGGTGATTTACCAACAACAGCGCACACAGCGCCGGTGTCAGCGTTAGTGCGACCAAAGTTGAAGCTACAATTGAAAGCAAATAAGAGACACCCATTGGCGTAAAAATACGACCTTCCACACCAGAAAGAGCAAAAATAGGTGCAAAGACAACAGCAATAATTACTGTTGAAAAAAGGACGCTAACTCGCACCTCAACTGAGCCATTAAATACAACTTGCAACGGGTTGATTAATGTTCCTGCTTGCTGATTTTCTCGTAATCGACGGTAGACATTTTCCATATCAACAATTGCATCATCTACCACCGAACCAATAGCAACCGCTAATCCGCCCAAGGTCATGGTATTAATACCTTGTCCCGTCCAATTTAAAATCATCATCCCTAAAAGTAGAGATAGAGGAATAGCGCTAAGACTAATGATAACCGTCCGCCAATTCATCAAAAACAAAATCAGAACAACAGAGACAATAATAATGCCATCACGCAGCGAATCTTCAACATTCTTCAGCGAAGCTTCAATAAAAGTTTCTTGACGAAAAGTAACAGTAACTTTGACATCTTTAGGCAAGCCAGTTTTAATTTCTGACATTGCCATTTCAACTGCACGGGTAACTGTTGGTGTGTCAGCTTGAGGCTGTTTATTAACGATTACAACAACCGCTTTCTTGCCATTTAAAGTTGCATCACCTCGTTTAAATTCTGCACCAATTTTGATATCAGCAACTTGACCTAGTAACACGGGTGTGCCATTTCGAGCAGTAATTGCTGATTGCTTCAATTCATCAATAGACTCAATTCGTCCAATTCCCCTAACTAAAAGTTCTTGGTCTGGATTGATTAAAAATCCCCCAGGAGCATTCACGTTTGCTTTTTCAGTAGCTTCAGTAAGTTCCTTTAAAGAGACATTAAATGCTTTTAATTTATTTGGATCTGCGAGAACTTGATATTGGCGGATATCTCCACCAAATATGACAATTTGACTAACACCTGGAACCGCTAAAAGCCTATTTTTAACTTGCCAATCAATAATCCGACGCACTTCCATTAAAGAAGTGCTTTCCGAGGTAAAAGCGTATTTAATAACAGCACCCAAAGGAGAACTAGTAGGAGAAATTTGTGGCGATTCTACTCCTTTTGGTAGTTGACTTTGAGCTTGTTGCAATCGTTCAGTTACTAATTGACGAGCCAGAATAATTTCTGTATTCCAGTTAAAAATAACTTTGACAACAGATATCCCCACCGCAGAAGAGGAACGCACCGTTTCCACACCGGGAGTACCGTTGATCGCACTTTCTATCGGTCGAGTGACGAGAGATTCGACTTCCTCTGGTGCGAGTCCTGGTGCTTCAGTTTGAATTTCTACTTGTGGGGGTGCAAAGTTAGGAAAAACGTCCAGTGGCATTTGTGTAAGAACGCGAAATCCCCACAAACTGATAATAATCGAAGCGATGACGACAAGCCACCGTTGAGCGATCGCCCATTTCACAATTGAATTAAGCATCTTGACTTAATTTTTTAACTTTCGACTCTTGCAAAACGTGATGATTCTCATAATCATCAGGAAATTCTCTAACATAAACAAGTTCTTTTCTGCCTCTACTCAATGAAAATCTCCCAGCGATAAAAGCTACACTTGCTAACGCAGCACCTCCCCCAACTCCAATTAGCCATAGCGGTATTGGGAAGTTGGGCATTTTGACTTGCGCTGGTTGTGCGATCGCTTCTTTGTCTTCATGTTCTTGCGACTTGCTACCCCCCCGCAAAGACTGTGCGTAAAGTTGAGTAGCACGCACAGTAACAACCAAATCTCCCTCAAATAAACCAGTTTTCACCTCAACCATATCCCCAGAAGTTTGACCTAAAGTGACTTCAACTGGTTGGTAAGCGTTACCATTCTGCACGTAAACTTGTTTTTTATTATTCGCTTCAACTACAGCCGAGTTAGGGATACTTAAGATAGCTGTCGATGTTTTGTCAGTTAAAACTTCAAGTTCTGCAAACATCCCTGGTTTGAGAACTCCACCCAAATTGACTATTTCCGCTTTTACAGGTACTACCCGCGTTTCCCCTTCCACAACTGACCCAACTACAGCAATTTTACCAGTGAAAGTACGGTCAGGTAATGAAGCCACTTTGACATTTACTGTTTGACCTGTTTTTATCTTGCTCAAATCTTTTTCATAAATATTTGCAGTCGCATAAACTCGACTGTCATTGACAATCGTCATCAACTTGCCACCCGCATCCTGGAAAGATTGACCGATGGTAACTTCCCTATCGGCAACCTTACCAGAAATCGGAGCCGTCACCGTCACCAGTCCTTTGTCATTGGCACGGTTTCCCAGTTGTTGCAGCCGAGTTGTATACGTTTTATTACTGAGGGTAATTTTAGTTTTTGCTACTTCAACGGCGGCGATCGCACGTTGCACTTGATTTTCCGCTTCAATTACATCTCGACGACTGGAAGCTTTAGCTAGGTCAGCTTTAGCTGATGCTAGCTGGGTTTGAGATTCTAGAGCATTGCGTCTTGGCAAAGCCCCAGCATCAGCTAACTGCTTATCTTTGTTATATTTCTCTTGAGCAAATGATACTTGACTTTGTGTTTCGGCGATTTCCGCAGCAGCTATTTGCTGATATCGTTCGTAGTTTTGTTGTGCTAGCTTTAAGTCAGCTTGGCTGAAATGCAAGTCAGCTTGACCTTGAGCAAGTTTTTCTTGAGATTCCACACGCAGCGTCACCAAGTCAGGACTAGTTAAAACGGCTACAGGTTGACCTTGTTTGACTGTTGCCCCAGGTTCCACCAATAACTCAACCACTTTTGCCCCAGAAATTGGCGTAGTTACTTCCACTTTTTGACTGGGCAGAGTTTCAATCTGTCCGGTGGTTTTAATGCCTACAGCTAGCTTCTGGCGCTTAACTGGCTCGATTTTAATTCCTATACGTTGAGCAGTTTGGGCATCAACTTGAATCGAGCCAGTAGATTGAGTAGCTTCACTTTCTTGATGAAATTCATCTCCGTGTCCGCCGTGTGCCAAAACTGCTGCGGGATAAGCCAGCAAAAAAACACTTAAGATTGTGCCAGAAACACAGCGAATTGCGATCGCATTTTGGGAACGCAGATTAGGCATGGCGATAATCCTTGAGTACTGGGTTTCATGCGCTATCTGGAGCGCGATACTCTACGCAGTGGTCTACGACCATCGCGTATTTGTTTTGGTAAGCGTTGGAATTGCGCTTATCTCCCAGTCTGGCATTGAGAAATGAAATTAAGATGAAATCAAGCTTACTTGTTGTACCAAGCCTTCCGCCATTGTTTCATTTGACTAATCTCTGCATTTTGTGATTTAATAATCTCTTGGGAGAGTTTCTTAATTTCCGGGCGTTGAGACTTTTGCAAAGCATCTTCTGCCATTGTGACAGCACCTTCATGGTGAGGAATCATTGCATTGATAAAGCGCAAGTCAAAATCTTTATCAGCCGCACCCAAGTCCATGTTCATCATCATGCCTTTCTTTTGGTCAGATGACATCTCCATCATGTGACCCATTTGAGCATCATAAGCCAATGGTTTATCTCCAGCCTTGGGATACCAAGTTGTTCTCCACTGCTTCATTTGAGCAATTTCTTGGTTTTGCGCTTTGATGATTTCGTCTGCTAGCTTTTTGATTTCCGGACGTTTTGATTTCTGCTGTGCTTCATTAGCCATTTCTATGGCTCCTTGATGGTGCGGTTTCATCCCGTCGATGAAGCGCAAATCGTAGTTAGCATCGCTTGGACCCAAATCCATTGCCATGCTGTGATTCATCCCACTTCCGTGCATCTGCTGCTTGTCGCTAGCATTGGTAGTGGTAGTGTTTGGTGTTTCGACTTGTTTTTGGTCAGCGGTACAAGCTGCAAGTAACCCGCTAGTGGAGGCGATCGCACTCAAGGTTAACGCCAAAAAGCCATTTCTCAAAGACTGGAGTTGCATAATTTTCTTCAGATGATTTGCTGATTTCATTGTCAACTCTCCACTCGGCTAGAGAGTCAACAGAATTGCAAAGAAATTTAAAAAAAGCGAATTTTGCGATAAATATGCATCTGATATATGTCTAGTAAATTACATACATTGTAGAGACGTTACGAAAGGAACGTCTCTACGACTATTTAATTATTTTTCTGAGCATTACCAACGAGTCCTAAAACACTCATTCGCGAAAGTTTCAAGTTATCCAAAGCTCGTTTGAGAACTGAACTATCTGTTTTGTCCATCCTCACCACAAGCAAAATTCCATTAGTGTGGGGTGCTATCAGACTAGCATCAGCTAGCCCCACTAATACAGGAACGTCATATATCACCAAGTCAAAGCTGTTATGAAATTCTTCCATCAGTCGCTTCATCTTTTCCGACGAGAGCAACTTGGTGGGATCGGGTGGTATGGGTCCGGAAGTAATTACAGATAATTCCTTCATCGAAGGTAGTTGCCGAATCACCTCTTGCACTGGCAAGTTTGTCGAAATTAAATTACTCAATCCCCATAAGTTATTTAAATTTGATAAAGTGTGAATCGTCGGCTGACGCAGATCGGCATCTACAAGTAGTACCCGTTGCCCCATTGCTGTAGCTATTTGAGCTAAATGAAATGCAACTGTAGATTTACCATCACCAGACATCGCTGAACTAATAATTATCGAGTGAATTGGGCGATCGGAACTAAGCAGTTGAATATTCGTACAAAGTACTCGTAAAGCTTCTAAAAATTTTGCCGAATAATTGCTGTTTTCTTGCTCAGATATTGCAGCCAACCCAGGAACAGCCTGACGTAGCGAATCTGATAATCTGACTATAGGAGTATTTTCTATGCTTATGCGATGTTGAGCATTCTGGAGTTGCTTTTCAAAGGGAATAGTTCCTAACAACGGCAGTTTGATTTTCTCTTTCAGCGCAAGGGCGGTATGATAGGTATTGTCCAGCTTTTCCATCAGTATGGCGATGCCAATTCCTAAGGCTAGACTCCCGATTAATCCTGTAATTAAACTACGTTTTACATCTGAAGATATAGGGATTTGAGGCTCAATTGGGTTTTGAATTAACTGCCAAGGTAATTCTGTCTGAGCCAACTGAATTTGCAGTGTTTCGCGGGTAGTTAAAAAACGATTCAAGCTCTCAGTTGCAACCTGCAAATTTCGCTGCATTTCTGTATATTGCCGTGCCAAAACTGGCAATTGCTTGCGTCTTTGTTCGAGTTTCTCTTCCGCTTTGGCAAGTTCTTGACTTTGCACTTCTAAAGTTTGAACTTGAGTCCCTACTTCTGCAACTTTTACATCCAAAAAGCGCTTTTCCTCTTGACGTAGCAAGGGCAACAGGTTGTCGCGTTTCTCCTTCAATGTTCGGATGCTTGGGCTATCTTCCTGGAAACGAGCTGACTCGGCAGCAATCTGAGTTTCCAATTGGCGTACTTGAACAATTAACTGCTGATACACAGTAGCATTATTCAGTGCTGCCAATTCTCCCTCTTTTCCCTGTAAGCCAGCTAAATTAGCACGAGCTTGCGCTAATTGTTGATTAACTATTAATCGTTGTCCAGATAAATTATTGACTTGATTAGCAATTTGCTGTGCCTGGGTGTCTGGGTCGATAAAATCGTATTGTTGCCGGAAGATTTGCAAATCTTTTTGAATCTGATCAACTCGTTTTTGGATCGAGGGCAGTTGTTCTTCAACAAACCTAATTCCCTGACGCAACCTGGTTTGCCGCTTTTCCAGGCTGTAATTTAAATAATCCCCAGCAATTTGGTCTAGTACTACTTTAATTTTCTTTTGATTCTGACTTCGATAGCGAACTTCTATAATCTTGGTTTCACCTAAGCGAATAATAGTCAGGGAATTTACCAGAGAACTGTAGTTTATTTCTGGATAGGGGATTTCTAACTTCTTAACAATGCCTCCAATCAACTCAGGACTCTTGAGAACCTGTATTTGACTTTCGTAATCTAAACCAGACTTGCCTGGGTTAGCGTCTTTGACAACATCCACCACTTTGCTGTCATCATTAAGAGGTTCTACTAACAACCGAAAATTGCCTTCATATTCTGCTTTTTGTCTCAGTGACAAACTGACAACTCCTGTCATTACAAGGGTGGCTACCCCTACAATTACTATTGCTCGTCGCCGTAAAATACTCAGATAATCACGAAAATTCCAATCATTCCCTTCTCCTTCAGATTCCGGAAAAGGTTGAGACTGAAGAAATGGAGAGCTAAAGTTCCTATTTTGGTCAGAACTTGCAGGTTGAGAAGAATTATTCTCCATGATTTATGAATACTTGCTAACAAGTCAAATAAGATTTTTTTTAAAGTTTATAGCAATAATAATTCAACCATAACAGCAATCTTAGCGATGCAGTAGTGAGTATAGTAGAAGTTATTGCAAGCTGAGAACGGACAAGTTTATTTTAATTTTTATGTAAGACGGATTAAGTAGGTGGGTTGAATTAAATATAAAACCACATTCCAGGTGGGTTACGTCAGCGGTAACGCACCTGGAACGATTGATCGTGCGTTAAACTTCCTTATAACGCACCTTACCCTATTTTATAATTATTTGCACTTACCTACTTATGACTTATTATGACATGAACTAATACATTTTATTTCTGACTTTCGTTAAGTCTACGATTAACAGTATAGGCTGAATGCCTAATGAGTGGGTGGGAAACTACAACTAATCACCGAAGAGTGAGTGCATTTTCAACACTTACTATCCGAAAATGCTTACAATGCAATAGTTTTGAAACATAATTTTGACCTCGTAAGTTTGTAATTTTCTCAGCCTTTCTTAGATTCTAGACTATAGACGTTTGAGTAAAGATGATCGGCTTTTGCCTGAAATGAGCGAATGATATGACTCATGAGGTTGAAACGACTCATACCAATTCTGCATCACAATCCACTCTTTCCTCATACCAAGCCAAGGCTACCGCGCTGCACGTACAAAGCCGCGAAATTTTGAGCCTAGTCCCTAAGGCGATCGCCTTTGAAGCCCGCGATTAGGAAAACTGAATTAAATTTAGTATCAAAAAGTTACAATTTAATGCTTCACAATCGTTTCCAAATAGTCTATAATCTCGACTTTATCCCTGATCGCGAACTTCTTGGTTGGGTTTTTGATTTTTTTTATATGCAGCTATTATACAGTTAAAAAACTTATATT
>CASBQC010000021.1 GCA_949127805.1 Nostocales cyanobacterium PMM_0081 | reverse complement strand
TACAGCCTTAGGAAATAAAAGTCAGAAAAAGCATAGCACAAGACCTTCAACCTAAAAGTTAGTAATGGTGTTTTAGTTTAACCAAGACACTTCAAATTTATAGACTTTTTACAGAGAATATTCGGTGACGTTTTTTGAAGCAGACACTGGTAATGCACATAGAAGTAGTACTCCAGCTTAGTTATGCCAATTCACTTAAGGAGTGCTATTGAGCGGAAAGCCCCACAAGGGTTGGAGAAAGAAGGCATTAGTGTCAGATTTTAGCA
Source organism: Nostocales cyanobacterium PMM_0081 (assembly GCA_949127805.1). Lineage (GTDB taxonomy): Bacteria > Cyanobacteriota > Cyanobacteriia > Cyanobacteriales > Nostocaceae > Hassallia. The sequence continues at coordinate 5,474 of CASBQC010000021.1, read as the reverse complement.
CTGTTGTGACGAATTAATAATTTTAGGACTTACGAAGAAAGCCAATTTTTTGTTCTGACTTAATTCAACTGATAACACCAAGTCCGTAATAAGTAAGTGGGCGAAATTAAATGTAAAATACTCTCCTGTTTCGTAGTGAGACCGCGCGGTCTTCTCCCTTTGGGAGAGGCTAGCGCCAAGGGGAGCCACCTCCGTGCGCGGGTTAAGAGCGTTGAGGAGAGTGGCGTGGTCTCCCCCATGAGCGACTGGCGATAGCGAAGCGGTAGCGAGTCTTCGAGCGTCACCCGAAGGGTGAGCGGTTTACCGCTCGACGAGTACGGATTTTAACGGCTGTTAGCGGAGCTTTCCCGCAGGGTAGCCGTTACTACGTTAAGGAGAGTTTATTTATGCCCATCTACTTACAAATGCTCTATTGGCTAAAAACTGGACTGCTTCACAAGCAGGCGATCGCTTGCAGAACGTTTCGGACGCGATCAGCCGACAATAACTCGTTAGTTGAAAAAATATAAAGATAGGGGATACAAAGGCTTATTAGAGGTGAAACACCCACTCTTGTAAGAGCCGATTGTCAGTGGAGAAAACTTAGAACGTTTAAAACTTATATTCTCCTCTCCACAAGGATTTCACAGCTATAGTCAGATTCAACAAACGTCTTTGAGGAACGCTAATTAATTGCGACATTGAAAGACGGATAATACCTATGCTGTGCAAGGGTTAAAATTGTTGCTGCTGCTATGGTAAAACAATGAAAAAACTTTTTTCATTGTTTTACGTTTCTTTCTACTAAAACAAAGTAAGAGAGTAAAACAGATAAGCGAGTGTATTGCTTGAGGGTTGTGATAACCAAAGCTTAACAATTCTCACCTTTTAGCAGGTGCGGGAGTTGCTTGTTTTGCGGGCGCTTGGGGGGCTGGCACTGGGGGGAAAATAGGAGAAACGCCACTGGGAGCAGGATTAAGCCCTTGTCCAGGTAAAGGCTGAATTGGCGCGTTTGGGGGTAAATTAAAATTAGGGTTGGTTTGTGGATTAATGGGAACAACTGGTGCGGTATTTGGTACAGGTACTGCACCTGGATTAATTGGGAAAGGGGCAATAACAGGCGGCGATGATGTGGGTGGTGATGAGAAAGTAGGTTGAACCACAAAAGAGATTTGAGTACCTCCCTGTTGTCTCCATAAATCTACCATCTCCATGACATCGTTATAAGCCGTTGACTTAGTAACTTTCAACGCCAAAATGCCATTAGGATTTTGCTTGAGATAATTCCGGAAATTCTCCGTTAACTGCTCTTTTTTTATCAATTGTCCGTCTAAGGAAGTTTGACCGATCGCATCAACACCCAAAGTTAATATCTGCCGTTGAAACTGTGGTTGTAAATTTGAAGCATTAGGTACTGGTGTACCTGTTTTAGCTTCGGGCAAATTAACATTAATCGCTTCTTGTCGAGTAAATTGCAAAGCCGCCAAAATAAAAAATGTCAGGATACAAAAAACGACATCAATTAAGGGAATAATTTGAATTTGGACTTCTTCAACTGGAGTATGCAAGTTAACTTTCATAGTCTGGTTCTCACGCCGTGGTTAAATTATTAGTTATTGCTCTGGATCTGATGAAGGTGAATCAGATTCGGTTGGTGGAGATTCTGGAGGAACTTGCGAAAACTTGTTTCTACCTCTTTTGCGGGGTGGGGAGAACTTTTCGGATGAGGAATCTCGCTCTCGACCGGGTGGTAGCGCTTTTTCTAGGGGATTATTGCTAAAATCAGGTGGTGACTGCCGATAAAGCAATTCCATATCATTCCCCGCTTTCCGAAAGACTTTGACTTGGTTAACAAGAAAACTCTGAAATAAGCGGTAAAATACCAAACTAACGATCGCTACAATTAACCCTGATGCAGTACTAATTAAAGATTCCCCGATACCAGTAGTCACCCCGGCTGTGGATGCGGTTCCCAAATCGCCAATCCGAATAGATCGCAAAGCCTGGATCAAACCCAAAACCGTACCCAACAATCCTAATAATGGCGCAAGGGCAATTACAGCTTCTAAAAGTTTTTCCCCCCGACGCATCCCCGCTAATTCGTCTTCTGCGCTTGCTTCTAGTGCCAGTCTAAAGGTTTCCGTGTCGGTTTTTGGCAAACTTAAGGGAGCGAAAAGAAACCTTCCAATCGGCTGAGACGTCGCAAGTTTGGCAATATCTCTAGCTGTAACCCAATTTTCACGGGCTGCATCAAGCACGCGATCGACTATTTCCTTTTCCTGCGTTAAAATTCTTAACCAGAACCACAAACGCTCGAAAATTACGCTTAAAGCCAGAACCGACAGGGCAAGCAAGGGCCACATCGCAGGTCCGCCCTTGTGTATCAAATCTAAAATATCCACTGTTTTCGGTTTCCTCCATTTATTCTGTGTGCAACTATCCCAAAGCACTTTAATTTTAGAGATTAATGCACCACAGCCAAGACTTGTGTTAACTATCACAAGATAGAATTTGGCTTTGCTTGAGGGTAGCGTCTTCACTCACTAATTAGGGCGGTTATTCCCACAGGAAGTTTAGGGCATAATTTGCCAAAATTAAAGTTAACTGGAGGTCTAAAACATGAACTTCTCAATTCAAGCAGTTTATAACTGGTATCGTAATTTACTTCGCAACCCCAAATCCCGCTGGTGGGTTATTTTAGGAACGCTACTTTATTTTGTTAGCCCCTTTGATGTCATCCCAGATTTCTTTCCAATTGTCGGAGAACTTGATGATGTTTTCCTTTTAACACTACTAGTTACGGAAATGTCCCAAGTAGTGATTGAAGGTTTTAAAGCCCGTAAGGGTGATGTAGATACCACAGCTGCTAATACTGCTGAGGCTTCTACCTCTAACGCCGACACTATTGATGTTGATGCTGTCTCTGTCAAGTAGTTACTGCTTAGAAATAAAACTTAATCTGCCCCCCTTTTCCCTCTGTTCACAATTTCCCTTGGTGAGTAGAGGGATATTCGTAGTAAGCGAGAAGATCGCTTTTTAAGCGCTAAAGCGCTTACTACGTAAACAATTATAAAAATATTAATTTTAATTACTTATGAATAATAGCGATCGCTCAAAAAAGCGCCATATCATTGGATTGTTACCGGCAGGTGGACACGCAACCCGGATTTCACCTTTACCACTAAGTAAAGAATTATATCCCATTGGCTTTCGGTGTGTAGGTGATGAATTCAACTTCCGACCAAAAGTAGTTTGTCACTATCTGCTAGAAAAAATGCAACTCGCAGGAATTGATCAGGCTTATTTTATATTGCGATCGGGTAAATGGGACATTCCTGCCTATTTTGGCGATGGGGAGATGCTTTCGATGAACTTGGGCTATTTAATTATGAATTTGCCTTATGGTGTCCCCTTCACTTTAGATCAGGCTTATCCGTTTGTCGGTGATGCGCTAGTAGCCTTGGGTTTTCCTGATATTCTCTTTCAGCCGGAAGATGCTTTTACATTAATTGTTGCACGCCAACAGGCAAGTGATGCCGATGTGGTTTTGGGATTATTCCCCACAGATAAACCGCATAAAGCTGGTATGGTTGACTTCGATGATACAGGTAGAGTCCGTTTAATTATCGAAAAACCTCCGCAGTCAAATTTACAGTATATGTGGGGTATTGCTGTTTGGAAATGGACTTTTACAGAGTTTTTACATCAATATCTGATTACTCTCAAGGCTAATAGCAAGTTATCAGAGTTACCAGAAATACCTATTGGCGATGTAATTCAAGCTGCTATAGAAAAAGGTTTTCACGTAGAAGCGGAAGCATTTCCCGATGGTACTTATTTGGATATTGGCACACCTAATGATTTAGTGCAAGCAGTGCGCCAATTTACGGTTTGTAACAATAATTTATCGTAGAGACGTTCCCCCGGAACGTCTCTAGGAAGGTTTTCATTATCCAAAATGCGATCGCACTTCAACAGCAGCGCTAATAAACTCCATTTTATCGCTGCATCAACTGATAGCCAATCAATTCTCGTCGTAACGTAGCGCAGTCGGGGTGGTAGCGCTTGAGAATTTGATTTACTTTGGGTTCTGGGTAGTTGACTCCCATTTCAAAGTTGTTTGCTAACCACTTGAGAATCACTAAGCGCTTTTTACGACTTGCAGGAATTTCTTGCAGACGTGGGTGGGAGTTGGTGCGATCGCTCGCTATATAATTTTTCAACTAGAACAGCAGGATTCCTTTTTACTAACTTCAGTTCGTTAAATGATCGTTAAATTATGGGATATCGTTGATTCTTTGATATCCACTAGCACCGCCAATTCTTCGACACTGCACTTTTAGTTAGCCAAAATATCCACAATCTTTCATCTATTATTATCTGCCAACGCTTTGAAAAAGCCCAGCAAAATGTGAAATAATTCTTTTTGCATTGCCTACTTCTAATTAGATTGATATCTAATTAGAAGTAAATCTAATGAGCTCTGCCTTTGCCATAAACTAGATATTAACTGTACATGCCGAGTCAAACCCAACGTTGGGTGTAAGGGATATGATTTGATCAAGCCTCTGCCGATGGATGAATTCTAGAGAAAGATTATTCGACTTGGGTTTCTGGGTTAATTATTCTGCTTGTGAGTCAATCCCAATATATATTGAGTAGATGCAAACGCAGAAGCGGCAGTTTGCACTTTATTTGAGTTGTTAGGGTTTGTAGTTTCAGGCTTAATAATTGCTGGGCTTTGGATAACTACAGGTTCGGTAACTGTTGCCGGCATTTCTATCCAGCTTGGTTGAACAGGGATAATTTCAGCTTCACTGGTAGGCAAGACGGCTAGGGAAGATGATTTGTCATAAATTGTATTGTTGAAGGATGTTTCAGCTATTGAACTATCCTCGGCGTCTAAAAACCAGCTTAATTCCGAAAGCTGCGGGTTGGATGATGAAATTTTGAACTCTTCAATTTGGGATTCCTTTTCCAAAATCATTTGTCGGAGATTAGACACTTGTTTTTCTAACTTCGACGATTCGCGTACAGACTGTTCCCATCCCAAGACTAACGCAGTTGTTACTCCCAATCCTAAAGTAAACAAAGCCCCCACAGCTGGAGAAAGAACATCCCTAAGGGGGGCATATATTACTCGGTCTTCGCCAAGTTTGATGTCTACTGATTTAGAACCATTCCCTGCTAAGAATATGGTATAGGAAGCAAAGATTGCGCCGGAAATCACTAAGCTTGGGAGTAAGATTTTTTTGAACATAACTAACACCAATTTGTATCAAGTTTAAGAAAAGTTTAAGTAATCAAGGAACAGCATTTTAGCTGTGCATCTCTAACTGGGTTCGTCACAAGTTAACAATAGGCAGTTAGGACAATTAGAAAGATGTATATTTTACCTACTTATTTGACCATAGTTAATTATTAAATCAATAGTTACGCGTATATTTTCGATAAAGTTAGCTATAAATTTGTAAATTCTTGATTAAGTGTATACT
>CASBQC010000020.1 GCA_949127805.1 Nostocales cyanobacterium PMM_0081 | reverse complement strand
TTATCCGGCAAATATCTATCCCCAAATCATTTTAATTGCTTGTGTTTGTTAAACGAACATCGTATTATAGTAAGTGTATTTTACTAACTACATAGCGTTGTTGTTAGTGCGTCGAGGACGATAGTCCTCGGCGCGGAATTAAGAAAGTTAAAAATAGAGAATTGATTTATACCGAAACAACATTAATAAATATCAGTAGTACATTGATTTGGAAAATTTGTTGTAATTCCTAATTCCTAATACAAAACTCTACTTTTGGCAAGCAGTCATCCCAATTTCAGTACAAACATTTTGTAACGGCTGATCCCAAGATTCAATTGGTAGCTGTGGTAAATGAGCAAAATCAAAAACAATTCCCATAGTCGGCTTAGTAGCCCACTCAGGAGAACTCAGTAAGCGATCGTAATATCCACCCCCATAACCCAAGCGATATCCTTGGTAGTCGCAAGCCACAGCGGGAATGAGAATCAAATCGACTTCCGCCGGATTTAGAGTTGGTGCGTCGGCATGAGGTTCGATGATACCATAAGCGCTTTTTTGTAGGGTGTGTTCCCTTGTGTAGAGGTGCCAGCAAAGGGAGTCACCGACGCAGCGTGGAAATCCCCATCTTTTTGTAATCTGAGTATCTTTCCCATCATCAAAAGGTGCAAACAATGAACTGAGGTCAGGTTCTTTCTTGAAACTGAAATAAGCCAGGATTGTTTTTGCTTGGGTAAAGAGTGGTGAGGTAGTTATGTAAGTGCAGATGCGATCGCTACTCCGTTTCCATTCTGCCACCGACATAGATTGACGTGTTTTCAGAAGCGATCGCCGTAATTCTGCTTTTTCCATTTACAGCAATTTTCTTTTAATCTAACTGACGTCCTGTGAGATCCACAAAAATATCTTCTAAATTAGAAGCACGCACCATCATCCCGGTTTTATCTTTTTGTTGATCCAGGTAAAGGTTAGCTTCATCCATTGTAGGAAAAAACAGATATTCAGTGCGATCGCTAACTTGCTTCATCACCAAACCTTGACCATGTGAAGAACGCAACTGTTGTAGAGTTCCCAAAGAAATCAGCTTTCCGCTATCCATAATACCAATGCGTCCTGGTTTATCACCACCAAAAGCATTGCACAAATATTCGACCTCATCCATATAATGAGTCGTTAGTAGCATTGTCATCCCTTGGTTATTCAAATCTCGAATAATTTCCCCTCATCCGTCGTCTTGTTTGCGGGTCTAGTCCTACCGTCGGTTCATCTAAAAACAGAATTTGCGGTTGATGCAACAAAGCTCTCGCTATCTGTAACCGTCGCTTCATCCCCCCAGACAAAGTTTTTACTAAACTATCACCACATCATATCCAGATACTGAAATCCGCCCTTGGGATGGTTTTGTTAACGTGGTTAGCATCCGAATTGTCGTAGATTTACCTGCACCATTGGGACCGAGTAGACCAAATATCTCACCAGCTTCAATTGTGAATGAAAGGTCATTCACCACAGGCACTTTGTTATATAGCTTGTAGACGTTTTCTAAGTAGACAGCAGCGGTCATCTGAAGTATGAAGGATGAAGTATGTTCGCGTTCGCGGAGCGTCCCGTTCGCGTAGCGTCTCCCCTTGGGAGAAGGATAAAAAAGGAAAGGGGAATTTTGATTTCATCTTTAAACTACCATTTTTGTCACTTTAAGATAAAAGCGGGAATTAGGCAATAGACAAGAATGTAGAGACGTAGCAGTGCTACGTCTCTACAAGGGTTTGGTGATAACGTATATTTAAATTCGGTCGGTGTCTAATGGGAATTTGAACATTATTGAGCAAGGAGAGAATATTTCTTTCCGTTGCTCAAGAATGCCTTATGCTGGGAATGCTTTAACTAAATCATCCCCTGGAATAACTGTGGTGTAGAAAACATAGTTATTATTAGTCACATAACGGCGATCGCCTTTTATTATCGCCATAAACTCGCGGTGTCCCTCACGTCTGCGTCCCACCAAACAACCTGCACTAGCATTTTTAATATCATTTACAGGTGCATCGTAGCCCCAGTGTTGATCGACGTAGAAAAGACCTGTGTCTTCTTTGTCACCAGTTCGTTTAAAGTCTTCGTTGAAATCACGGCAAACAGTGATATCGTCTACTTGGATTAATGCTTCGTGGTCTTTGTGTATTCCCACAGACCAAGCTTTGTATTGTCCAAATTTAATTCTCGCTGCTCCTTCGGGATTCATTGGCTGGAAGGTATAATGGCTACCGGGTTCGGTAGTAGCTTGCCAGTGGTTGACGATTTTCGGAACACCATCGACGACTTCAATGACTATCCGTCGATCATTAAATACATTCGGTGCATCATCATTGAGGCTGCCGTCTTCATTCATACCCTCAACGTAAACAATGTTGTATTCTTTGGGTTCGGTGAATACCACATAATTTTTGGATTGCATGTATTTGACAATCCGGCTAGGAAGGTCATTACCTAATTTTAAAGGAGTTTTAGGAAGTTCCGAGGGTTTGGTTTCAATTAGTGCTTCAGCTGTAACTTTTCCTAAAAATTCAGTTTCTCCTGTCTTGGTTAAATTTTGAAATTTTTTGAGTGCGGCTGCTGAAATCGGTCCAAACTTGCCATCAGCAGGAGGTTCCAACAGACCTAAGCCAATTAATTGTATCTGAACTTGATGAGCCAAGCTTGAATCTTGAGCGATCGCTTCAAAGCCATATTTCTCATCTGTTCCCAAAAATTCTTGTAATTTCATATTGCCCCTTTAACTCTTATTTATCGCATCTGCTGAGTAATAGGTGCAAAGCTCAATAAG
>CASBQC010000019.1 GCA_949127805.1 Nostocales cyanobacterium PMM_0081 | reverse complement strand
TACTCGGTCATATTGGTCTACTGTATTAAACATATCTACAACAATTTCTATATCTAAATTTGCTTTTTGTGAATAACGACCGGAGGAATCATCATAATATTCTTTAAGAATTTTAGTTCTGACTGTATATCCCAAACTAATTAGAGCATCCCTAAACCCTCGCTGATCTTGTGGGTCTTTTAAGCCAGTGTACCAAAAGGCATTGATTAAGGCTGTTTCTTGATGCTCGGTTCTAAAATATTCTAAGACGCGTCGCGGATCAAAAAACCAGCCATTTTTTTGTTGAGCATAGAACATATTGTTTCCGTCTACAAAAATAGACAGACGATTCATTAGAGAACCCATAGTAAACTTACACCTAATAATAGAAAAGCATTTAGATTGAACAATAGATTATAGCAATAATAAAATGACAAATTTGCTAATATCTATAAACTATATCGTTATTTATAGCTTTGAGGTTACCTCTTTCAAATGATAAAATCGGCTGAAACATTGGAGTGGGGCTTCTAATTGGGCGCTGAACCTTTTTTACTCCTGGATAAAAGCATAATGCTAACAAATAAATGCCGACTCTGTTCATACTAGATCCTCAGTACTCCACCAACGCTCTCCAACAGACGAGAAGCGCATTTATTTTTATCGATCACCTCTACAAGAAATATGGGCGTGATCAAAATCTACCAATAAAATTGACTTGTGGGAAACCAATATTTGGCATATAACAGTTAAGTTTACTCCTAAAGAGGTATGCATAGTAGGGTGTAGGATATTATCCCTATTTATAGATTCTGTCTTTAAAGGAATTTACAACATGCCTTGAAAGCCAGCAACTAGCCTAGGTTCACGGTTGTCTTTGCAACGAGGGTGTCTATCTGTTTGAGGACAGCCGAGATATAAAAATGCGTGTTTCCCAGCACCCAGAACGAATGCACATCCGCTCATCATAGAACCTGAGAGGTATTATAGAATTGAATATACTCACGCTCATTGCAACCGAACCAAGCTTCAGTCTATGGAACAATGATATATAGTCACTTGCGTTATTAAAATATATGAAGCTATGTTTCGTTTGGGACTTTATATAAGAGCTTTACTTACGATTTGGTAAAAAAGAAAGAATAAGTTACAAATGTATAAGTTTTTCATTTAAGTATTATGTCAAAATAGTGGCACTAGAACAGGGTGTAAATAAATAAAATCATTGTACGTAAATCTATGAATAACACCATATGGCAGAAGAACCTAGATCTAGCTTACCTAAAAACTATGTCTCTCCTGCCAATAGACTGTCAAGTAAATCTACAAAAACAACTGCAACTGCACTAGCACGTTTCTCAAAGCAGATGACTCGCTTAGGTCATCTGCTAGCTGGTACTTCTGCATTAGCAGCAGCATTGCTGAGTGCTTCTGGTTTGGGTTTAACGCAATTGATGGAAAGTCAGGCGATTTATACATTTTATCAACTGCGCGGCTCTGTGCCGCCTCCAGAAGATATCGTGATATTGGCAATTGACGATCAGTCAACCTCAACTCCTGGGCAATACTATCAAGCAGACCCGAAGGAGTATGCTTACTTGGAACCGCTACAAAAATTTCCTTACAAACGTGAGGCATACGCCCAGGTAATTGATAAATTGATGAAAGCGGGGGCACGCTCGGTTGCATTAGATGTAGTCTTTGATCGACCTAATCTTGACGATACCGCCGACGACCAAAAGTTACAACAGTCATTGCAACATTATGGCGATAAAGTTACTTTAGGCGCACTTTACGAGTCTTTTGAGACGCATCAAGGTAAATTTTGGCAACTGTCCCAGCCTCAAGCGCAGTTTCGTACCGGGTCAGTGTCAATTGGTTCAGTAAATTTCCCCCTAGAGGTAGATGGCAAGATTCACCGCTTGGCAAGCGAATTTCCGAAGTTGTTAGCCGAAAACGAAGGTTTTGTCCCAGCAGATAAAATACCATCCTTTGATGAAGCAGTGCTAGGGGCAGCAAACCTGAAATATCCGCGACCAAAAGGCGATCGCATTCATTTTTACGGACCGGCGGGTACATTTGACCATATTCCTTTCTGGTACGTACTCGATCCAGAAAATTGGAACTCTTATTTACAGCAGGGAAAAGTTTTCAAAGACAAAATAGTTTTGATTGGGGCAACAGACAAGTTAAGTAAGGATTATCATCCCGTAGCTGCTGCCTCAAGTGCTGAACAAATGGCAGGGGTAGAAATTCATGCTAATGCGATCGCCACTTTAATGCACGGATTTGCGATCGCTCAAGCAATTAAAAATCCACCTCTGCAAGGTTTGTTTGTATTTGCCTTAGTTGGTGGATGCGTGCTGATAGTGACTCGCAACAAGCGAGGCATAATTAGATTTTTCGCTATGAGTGCCCTAGCAACCATTTGGGGCGTAATTAGTTATTCTATTTTTATATATAATCAATTAATTTTACCGACTACAGTGCCAATGATGGCGATGGGTGCGATCGGACTTTCTTATCTCGGAACTGAAGTAGCTAAAGACAAGTTAAGAAAAAGCCAACTAGTCAATATTCTTCATAAATATGCATCTAACCATGTTGCCCAAGAAATTATAAGCATGGAAGATGACCTCCAAGACCTTCTTGAGCAAAGAGAAAAAGCAATATCAGGTAAAATACTTGACGGACGCTACAAAATTGTCAAAGTTCTTGGTTCAGGAGGATTCAGCGAAACTTACATTGCAGAAGATACCAGACGTCCACAAAACCCGCTATGTGTTGTTAAACAGTTAAAACCAGGCAATACCAAATCAGAAAGCTTAGAAATTGCCAGACGTTTGTTTAAATCAGAAGCGCAAACTTTAGAAAAATTGGGAACACATCCCCAAATTCCTCAGTTATTGGCTTATTTTGAAGAAGACGAAGAATTTTACTTAATTCAAGAATACATAATCGGTCATCCTCTCAATCAGGAACTTCCAGCAGGTAGACTCATACCCCAAACCGCAGTTATCCAAATGTTGCGCGACTTGTTGCAAATATTAGCATTTGTTCATGACAACGGCGTAATTCATCGGGATATTAAACCCAGCAACATCATGCGCCGAGATGATGGCAAACTAGTACTAATTGACTTTGGCGCCGTTAAAGAAGTCACCACACAACTGCTTGATAATCCAGAAGAAACAGCCTTTACTATTGGTATTGGTACTAAAGGTTATGCACCAAGCGAACAATGTTTTGGGCGTCCGCAATACAGTAGTGACATCTATGCAGTTGGCATGATTGGTATTAAAGCCTTAACTGGCAAACATCCCCATGAATTAGATAGAGATGGTGATGGAAAGTTGAAATGGATGGATAAGGCAAACGTCAGTCATGCCTTAGCAGAGATTCTTAATAAAATGGTGCTGGATGACTTTAAACAACGCTATCAATCTGCATCCTTAGCTTTAGAAGCGCTTGATGAGTTAGGAAATTCTGAATACAGTAATTTGGCAAATACTTTATCTTTAGAAGATACAGACACTCCCACCACACCTTGGGGAGAAGTTACTGAAGATACCCCGCAACCACCATCTTCCACATCTCTTGTTCCACGACCATTTGACAAATTCGAGAGTAAAAATTAGTTAGCTGGACATTAATCAATTAAAGTTCGCAATTAGCGTTTCGCATTGAAACGCTAATTGCGAACTGCAAAGTAGCTTTGCTTGAATTGTTTCTTCACTTAACCCAACTGAATTAAACATTCAGTCGGATAATTTCATGTGCTTGGTTTGACTGGAGGTGTAACCGGTGGAGTTGTAACTGGTGGAGGTGTAGGTGCCTCTATCTGGGGTGGAGTTGTAACCGGTGGAGTTGTAACTGGTGGAGTTGTAACTGGTGGAGTTATAACCGGTGGAGTTATAACCGGTGGAGTTATAACTGGTGGAGTTGTAACTGGTGGAGTTATAACTGGTGGAGTTGTAACTGGTGGAGTTATAACCGGTGGAGTTGTAATCGGTGGAGTTGTAATCGGTGGAGTTGTAATCGGTGGAGTTGTAATCGGTGGAGTTGTAATCGGTGGAGTTATAACCGGTGGAGTTGTAATCGGTGGAGTTATAACCGGTGGAGTTATAACCGGTGGAGTTATAACCGGTGGAGTTGTAATCGGTGGAGTTGTAACCGGTGGAGTTGTAATCGGTGGAGTTGTAATCGGTGGAGTTGTAGGTGACTCTATCTTGGGTGGAGTTGTAGGTGACTCTATCTTGGGTGGAGTTGTAGGTGACTCTATCT
>CASBQC010000018.1 GCA_949127805.1 Nostocales cyanobacterium PMM_0081 | reverse complement strand
GATTTATCTTGTGCTGCTAATTTCACTGTTTCGATTGCGGCATTAATTATAATTGCTAAATCAAAGGCAGCAAAATTCAAAGACAGCTTACCTCGAAGTATGCGGGAGACATCCAGCAAGTCATCAATCAGTTGAATCTGCAATTTAGCATTGCGTTCGATGGTATCCAAAGCACGAAATGTTGCCGCTTCATCAAACTTGCGGGTTTTAAGTAGCTTTGTCCATCCTAAAATCGGATTGAGAGGCGATCGCAATTCGTGAGAAAGTACAGCAAGAAACTCATCTTTGATGCGGTTAGCGGCTTCTGCTTCTGCACGGGCAGCTTTTTCTCGCTCTAAAATTAGAGCGCGTTCTTCTTCGATTTGTTTTTGCTGATGAATATCTGTACAAGTGCCAAACCATTTTACCACGCGTCCTTGAGCGTCTTTTATCGGTAAACCTCGGACCAAATGCCAACGATATGTGCCATCAGCAACTCTCAGATAACGATGTTCAATTTCGTAAGGTGTACCGTTTGAGAGTGCTGCTGTCCACAGTTGTACAGATATTTCTAAATCATCCGGATGCAGTACTTTTCTCCAGCCGTAGCCAGCAGTTTCCTCTAAATTTAACCCGGTGTATTCGTGCCACCGCTGATTTACGTAAGTTGCCAAACCTTCAGCATTAGTTGTCCAGACCATTTCTGGAATAGTATCAGCTAAGAAACGGTAGCGTTCTTCACTTTGACGCAAAGTTTCTTCAGCTTGCTTGCGTTCGCGTAGCGCAGCTTGCTGCTCGCTTATATCTTGAACTGTTCCCATCATCCGCACTGGCTGACCGTCACCATCATAAAAGCCTCGACCTTTAGCAGCAAGCCAATGCACGCTATTATCAGCCAAAACCGCCCGATATTCTATATCATAATCTACCTTTTGGGCAAGAGCGCAGCTAACAGCTTCATCGGTGCGTTGTCGGTCTTCTGGATGCAGAGTATTCAGAAAAAGCTCGTAAGTAATTGTGGTGTCGGGTGGAAATCCAAACAGTTCCTTACACTTGGAAGTCCAAATTAACTCATCGGTCGTCAAATCCCAAAACCACATACCCAGATTAGCCGCTGTGGTTGCAAGTCGAATGCGTTCTTCACTTTGTTGTAAATCGGCTTCGGTTTTTTTGGGGTCATTAATGTCAATTCTAATGCCAACTATCCTAACAGTGCGATTATCTGCATCCCGCTCAACAAATCCTCGATCCTGTAGCCACACATAATGACCATCTTTATGAAGCACCCGGTACTCAATTTTATAGCGATCGCCTTTTGCTAAACTGATTTTAAATTCATCATCAACTCGTTGTAAGTCATCCGGATGTACAAGCTGTTGCCACCATTGTTGCGTCGGTTCAACTTCTTGTTGAGTGTATCCCAAAAGCGCAGTCAAACCTTGAGTTCTTTCTACAGTACCGCGCTCAATCGACCAATTGTAAAATAGGCAATTAACCGCTGCTAGCTCAAATTGTTCGTTATGCCGCAAGGCAATTTCTGTATCTTGTTCAGACACCCTTGGCATCTGGTATTCTGGAACTAATGCCGCACTAGTTGATTTTTTAATCTCAGAAAAAGTTGTCACAACACCGTAGGGTGTTGTTCCTCCAGCCAAAAATAAAGGTTGTGAGTTCAGCAATAGCCAGACTAGCTGACCATTTGGCTTATACAAACCCATCACCACATTCAAACATGGCTTTCCTGTTTGCAAGGCTACCATCGCTGGGTGAGTCTCACCAGGGAAAACAGAACCATCTTCATGAACCGATTGCCAAGGATGATCCACCGAAGTTTGTCCCATCATCTGCTCGGCAGTGAGTCCAAGAATCCGCTCACAAGCCGTATTGCCAGCTTGGATAGTACCGTCCGCAAGTTGCAACACCATTCCTTCTTCAACAGTTGCGACCATCGAATAATTCGCTTGTTTATTTATTTGCTGGTGCAACGATAACAAATTATCAGCCAGCTGGTTTTGGGACTTTTCTACGTCTGGCATTATCTGAAAGGCTGACAGTGTACCGCAACCTTTTTTATCACACAACTGCAAATTCTATTTCTTCCTCCCAAGGGGAGAAAAAAAATTTAAACTAGATATAGAAAATTTGAGTAGCGTACTTCTGCCAGTGCTATATGTATGTAGTAAGGGATAGAGCCGCTTAAAATTTTTGCCATGAGCGGTGAACCGCTGATTACGAATTATTCTCCTACCTCTATGGATATAGCTAATAGAATGATTTTAACACAAATCCACCTCAAGGCTCACGCAGATACCTAAGAGAAACGCTAACAAAGAAAAAGAGCTTTACAATTCGTCGCAACGGGTTGTAATCAAACGCTCAAACTCAACCGCGTGAAAAAAGTAATAATCAATGACAACTCATACAGACCAAAATCAAAAGATTGAAAAGCTACGTGAATTAGTCAAAGACATTGACTATTGCATGTTAACCACCATTAATGATGACGGAACTTTGCACAGTCGTCCTATGTCTACCAATGGCGAAATTGATTCTGATTGTACTCTTTGGTTTTTCACCTACGCTCCTTCTCATAAAGTAGATGAAATCGAACACCATGAACAGGTTAATGTCAGTTTTGCCGCACCTAATAAACAGTGTTACGTTTCCATGTCCGGGACAGCACAATTAGTCAAAGACCGCAACAAAATTGAAGAATTATGGAAGCCAGAACTCAAAGCTTGGTTTCCCAAAGGATTAGATGAACCCGATATTGCTTTGCTCAAAGTTAATGTAGAAAAAGCCGAATATTGGGATGCACCATCCAGTTTTGTGGCACACACAATTGGTTTGGTAAAAGCAATTGCTACGGGTGAAAAAGCTAGTAGCGGCGAAAATGAGAAAATTACTTTGGGGTAAAGGTAAAAACAGAGAATGAAAATTTTCTTTTGGGTTAGTTTATCTTTTGTCGTGGTAGGAGGAATTATGTTGATTCTCCAACCCGCTATTGACTTTCATACTGCTTATTAATTGAATATTGTGCATATTCCCAGGCGTTTTGTCTGGGAATAATAATTGCTTTTTTAGGTAGCGATCGCAAATGGTAATTGACGATTTGCTACTTTTGTGATCATCGTCTTGCCACAAACAAGTTTTTAGCCGAAACAGCTTACCTCTGAATAATGGGGCGACATTGCCGATATAGCAATCTACCTAAGGAATGAAATGACGCGATCGCTTTCGGTGCTAGTGCAAATTTTTTAGACAAAAATAAATAATATATAAATTTGGAATGGCGATCGCCTAAAATATCACCTCACACCTAGATGAAAATATGGCGATCGCCTGACATTACACAAAAGCCGAAAAAAGGCTAAATGGCGCTTTTTCCTAAAGTTAGCGCATTGGGGAAATGACCATTGCGCTGAGAAAATTTATCAGCCAGAAGTTGTCGATAAACCAATTCATAGCCATCGGTCATTGCTTGCAAGCTGAAACGCTTAGATACATACTCTCGACAAGCACGTCGGTCTAAGGAAGCCACCTTGTCAATCGCACTGACAAATTCTTCGATGTTGTCGCACAAGAAACCAGTTTTTCCGTGGTCAATTACTTCCTTTGTAGACCCTAGTTTCATCGCGATAACTGGTGTACCTGCTGCCATTGATTCTACCATCACCAACCCAAATGGTTCTCGCCAGGTAATGGGGAATAACGTTGCTACAGCACCACCCATTAAAGCATTTTTCTGCTCATGATTTGCTTCACCCAAATATTCAATTTGCTTACCGTCAATGTGTGGCTTAATTTCCTTTTCATAGTATTCCACATCAACAACATCTATCTTACCAGCTATTTTCAAACGCCAACCTGCTTTTAGAGCAACTTCTATTGCTAAGTGCGGTCCTTTTTCTGGCGATATCCGACCTAAAAACGCTAAGTAAGGCTCATCTTCCGGTTCAGCGTGAAACTTATAACTGCTAACATCAATTCCGTTGTAAACAGTCGCTACATAATTGAGGTCTAACCTCGGTTCTTGTTGTGCATCAGAAATACTGATGTATGGTTGTTGTTTAGCGTGTTTAAATATTTTTTCGTTGTCCGGTGTAAAAATACCATGCAACGTATGAACTGTAGGAGTTTTTACCAACTTTGCGTAAGGCAATGCCCCAAGACCCATATGCGAGTGAATGATATCAAAATCTTCTGCCCGCTCATATACCGAACTTAAATTCATCAACTCGTAAACACCGTACTCCTTGATAGTCGCATCGAGTCGTAAAGCACGCGGATGAACTGATTCTAGCTTTGCCAAACTGATAGAATCACCCGATGCAAATAGCGTTACTTCGTGTCCCCGACGCACTAATTCATCAGTTAGCAACCCTACTACTAACTCGATACCGCCGTAAGCCGGGGGTGGTACTCTTTCCCATAGTGGGGCTACCTGAGCAATCCGCATTACAAACCTCCCAATAAATAAGACTTGTATTTAAAGCGCTTGCTTTCTTACTCAAAAGTGTTTTCCATAGATGCACCCTGTATAAGAATTAAGTTTGAAAACAAACTGTTGCAAGACAAGTATTTAATTGAAATTATATGTATATATCTCAATAATTCCTATCTACCGGAAGGAAGGAAATGACTCTCTCAAGAGAGAGTAAAGTTTATGAGAACTCATTCAAATCTAATTATTCTCTCTCTTAAGATATATTCTATTTAGAAAATTTTATGCTGGTCAAAATGCTGTAGCGATCGCTAAAATAGTAGTAACAACCAAATACATAATGGTTGCTCAATTAGCGTCTTAAAAGCGCAAATTGAACCAAATTTGAGAAGGAAATTGGGAATAGCTAATCAAAGCTAGGGAAAATGCTATCGTCATAGCTTATTCCCGAATTTTTACAACGCTATGCCTACTCAACCAGTAAAAATCGACTTTCAATAATTGGCATATGAACAAAGGAATTTTGTGGTTAAGCGTTGTTTCAGTTCTTATTCTTTACTGGGTTGGAGTTAATCTACTCATGTAAACAATTCAAAAAAACACTGGGTTTTCTTTCTTTTGAAGACCCAGTGTTTTTTTGTCAAAGTACACATTTGCACTCATCCCCAGAGCGATGGGGAGAAATAAAGAAGAGATATAAGATTGACAATTGCTCTGAAAAATGATAAACTAGATTTTGATAAGGAAGAACTAGCTTAAAATAATAAACGTGAATATATATTCATCCCAGAAAAAACCGCGTGTCGCATGGCAAGCGGTTTTCTCAGTACTGATGTTTGTGGTGATGTATCTGCCGATTGTGATACTTGCCTTTTATAGCTTTAACTCGTCACCTTACAGTGCAACTTGGCAAGGATTCACCCTTGATTGGTATAAGAAACTATTTAGTGATGAACGTATTTTATCGGCTTTAAAAAACAGTTTAATAGTTGCTTGTAGTGCGGTGAGTATAGCAGCAGTGCTGGGAACCTTAATGGCAGTGGGGATAGCGCGTTACCAGTTTCCAGGAAAGGCATTGTATCGGGGGATTTCTTATCTACCATTGATTATTCCCGATATTGCGATCGCTGTAGCTACCCTAGTTTTTTTAGCTGCCTTTGCCATCCCCTTAAGTTTGTGGACAATAGTTGCAGCTCATGTAGTATTTTGTCTGGCTTATGTTGCACTTGTAGTTTCATCTCAACTTACAAACATAGATCCCCACTTAGAAGAAGCCGCACTTGATTTAGGAGCCACACCGATGCAAGCCTTCATCCAAGTATTGCTGCCTCAGCTAATGCCTGGAATTATAGCAGGTTGTTTACTTGCCTTTGTACTCAGTTTAGATGACTTTCTCATTGCCAGCTTCACCGCCGGTAGTGGTTCCAACACCCTACCAATGGAAATTTTCAGCCGCATTAGAACTGGAGTTAAGCCAGATATTAACGCTTTAAGCGTCATCTTAATGTTAATATCTGCGATCGTCGCTTTTATCGCTGAATTGATTCGCGCTTCCACCAGAGAATAAAAGCTCACAATCTCTCTCGAAAGAATAAATTATAAATTTTTCAACAAGACTATCAGTGAATCTGTGAAATTTTATTAAATTTATTCCAAATTAAAGTGACTTAAATTACAAACTTTTTTGCTAGGGTAACACCCCATCGTCCCGTATTCTAGGCACGCGTCACGTCTGAGGAGTGCGTGCCTTGAGTTTGTACGAAGGTATTTTTATATATAGTAATTGCACGGAATGTATGGTTTAATTTTAAATAATCTCAGCTTAAGTAATTACACCGCCGGGATTATACGGCGTAAAGGTAACAAAACTTATGCCGCACCAAACTTAAGAAAGGAATTTTCAGGATGAAAATACAAAGCCTGTTTACAAAGACTTTCGGGTTGACTTTGGTTTGTATCACAATCATGGTTGTGACTATTTTCAAATTAACCCCTAGTTTTGCTGTTTCCACCACAACGCAACCAGCACAACTATCGGCAACTCCAGTAGTTATAGCTCAGTATGATTCAGAACGTTCAAAAGCAAGTCTCTATAATAGGTTAGGAGGCTACAACGCGATCGCAGCCGTCATTGACGATACCGCACAAAACGTAATCAATGACCCACTAATTGGTAGATACTTTGTTGGCTTGAGCACCAACTCAGGACAGCGGCTACGTCAGTTCCTGATAGATCAATTCTGCCAAGCGGCAGGTGGTCCTTGTATTTATACTGGTCGGACTATGAAGCTTTCCCATAGTGGAATGGGTGGAGGTCTGACAAACAGTGAATTTGATGCTTTTGTCAATGGTATAGCGCAAGCTCTTGATAAAAACGGGGTGAAACAAAGAGCGAAAAACGAAGTGCTAGCATTTGCCGAGAGTCTCAGAGGTGAGATTGTCGAAAAGTGATAAATAAGGCATGACATTCTTAGAGACGTTCCGGACCGAACGTCTCTACAATTGTGTGATTAACTCTAAATTGTCGGGTGGGCAAAGCAAAAGCAAATCATATGATGTCCGTTTAATTAACATTAATAAAAAAATCCTAAATACTTGTAGAGACGTAGCATTGCTACGTCTCTACATCATATGTAATCTACCAAACATGATATCACTCAAAAACCACAGTCCGATTTCCATATACTAAAACCCGATTTTGTAAGTGTAAACGCACTGCCCTTGCTAATACAACGCGCTCCAAATCCTTACCTTTTCTAATCAAATCCTCAACTTCATCGCGGTGACTTACCCGCACCACATCTTGCTCAATAATTGGACCAGCATCTAAATCAGCAGTAGCATAATGAGCCGTTGCACCAATAATTTTTACACCACGTTCAAAAGCTCTATGATACGGATTTGCGCCGACAAAAGCTGGTAAAAATGAGTGGTGAATATTAATAGTTTGGGGAAATTTAGCAAGAAAGTCTGCACTGACAACTTGCATATATTTAGCCAATACAACCAAATCAATTTTATATTGTTGTAGTAATTCTAGTTGTTTAGCTTCCTGTTCTGATTTGTTATCTTTAGTAACGGGAATGTGGTGATAATCGATATTAAATTTCTCTGCTACCACCTTTAAATCAGGATGGTTGCTGATAATTAGCGGAATTTCAGATGTCAGTTCTTTCGCACGTTGTCGCCAAATTAAGTCAAATAGACAATGGTCTTGCTTGCTTACCCAAATGGCAATGCGTGGGATAGTATCAGAAAAATGCAGTTCCCACTTTGCACTTAAAGGTTGAGCGATCGCATTAAATGCTGGTGTAATAAATTCTCGCGGCAAATTAAATCCATCCAACTGCCATTCAATACGCGTGAGAAATAAACCAGCAGCAAAGTCTGTATGCTGGTCTGCATGAATGATATTCCCACCATTAGCATAGATGAAATTGGCAATTTTCGCTACTAGTCCCCGTTGATCCGGGCAGAAAATTAACAATGTAGCTGTCGGACTTGTCATAATAATATTGAAAGACTAAGTAGCATAGTTACCAATTATTTAACTTTTTCTTTTATAAACTTTTAACCTATGTACCTAAGTGTAGACAGGAACAAAAAAGATAAAAATTCGACATAATTTCAGTTGGTATAAAATCTAGTCTAATATTGCGCTCAATAAAACGTGATAAATTTAGTATAATAGTCAACACAAAAATGGTTTCTATAGACTAATCAGGAAATTGCTACGAACTCAGAAAAACGAAACTCCGATACAAATGGTTCATTTATTAGTAACTTATGGAAGCAACATGCTGCACGCACTGATTATTTAT
>CASBQC010000017.1 GCA_949127805.1 Nostocales cyanobacterium PMM_0081 | reverse complement strand
AATTATTATGATAAAAAGCTCAACTTCACTCCTATATCCTCAGGAAATTCCTTTGATGATTACAACTTTCGTTTTGGCAGTCACAGCAGCTTTAATACAGCGACAGATGACGTGCAGATGCTCGATTCGTCTACCACTGCAAAGAGTAAAAACTATAACTATACTGATGGATATGGGTTAATTAATGCCGCAGATGCAGTAGCTGAAGCTGCTGGTCAGAAAACTTTTGCTGATGTTCCTAAACTTGGTGAAAATAATTGGGGTGCTGACCTGGTAAAAGCACCGGAAGCGTGGGCAAAGGGATACACTGGTAAGGGTGTTGTGGTTGCTGTGGTGGATAGTGGAGTTGACCGCAACCATGACGACTTAAAGGATAATATCTGGACTAATAGTAAAGAAATTGCTGGTAATAGCATAGATGATGATGGCAATGGCTATGTTGATGATGTCAACGGTTGGAACTTTGACGGCAACAATAACAATACTTTAGACGTAGCTGGTCATGGCACTCATGTTTCTGGTACTATTGCGGGAGAGAAAAACGACTTTGGTGTGACTGGTATTGCCTATGATGCGAAGATTATGCCAGTCAAAGTGTTGAATGACTCAGGTAGTGGTTCTTATGATGCGATCGCACAGGGTATTCGTTATGCTACAGATAATGGAGCCAACGTCATCAACCTCAGTTTAGGTGGTAGTTATCCTAATAGCATTCTAGAATCAGCTTTGAAATATGCTAGCAGCAAAGGAGCGATCGTTGTCATGGCTGCGGGTAACGAAAGTGGCTTACAACCAGGATACCCCGCCCACTACGCAAATGAAACCGGAATTGCTGTTGGTGCAGTCGATAAGAATAATCAGTTAGCTAGCTTCTCTAACCTAGCCGGATTTCAACCACTCACCTACGTCACAGCTCCAGGAGTCGATGTCTACTCGACACTTCCGAATAATAAGTATGCTTCGTGGAATGGCACATCAATGGCAACTCCTCACGTTGCTGGTGTAGTAGCCTTAATGCTGAGTGCTAACCCTAATTTAACAGATGCTCAAGTGCGTCAAATCCTCGCAGACACTTCGGGAAATAATACACAAGCTGCAAATTCTAACTTCAGCTTAAATTCTGCAACCCAGAGCGATCAACTGTTTGCAAATATATCTAACACCCCACTCCAATCCTCACCCAAACTTACCAACGACATTTTGCAAACTTTTAACAATGGAATTGAAAGTAATTCGAGAAACATTTTCGCAACTTTACGAAAATCTGAAAGAACACTCAGCGTACCTTTGCGCTTACCTTAGCGTACCTTTGCGTTAAAAAAATACTGTAGAGACGTAGCAATGCTACGTCTCTTCTGAAGATATTTAATGCTTCCGCGTCCTCTACCTCACAGAAAAAGCCTCACTAAATCGACGCGTCACCGGCTCAATAATAAAAGTCAAAATCGACTTTTTCCGAGTGACAATTTCACCACTAGCAGTCATCCCTGGTGTAAATCCTACTTCTTGACCCCGCACAATAACAGAGTGTTTATTTAGCTTAATTCTTGTCGGGAAAACTAAGCCCAAATCTTTATCAACGATCGCATTCGGACTGACTTGCACAACCTCACCGTTAACTGTACCAAATTCTTGAAAAGGAAAGGTTGCCATTTTCACTTTAGCTTTCATTCCCTCGCGAATAAAGCCAATATCGCGATTTAAAACTTTCACCTCTAGCAATAAATCCTCGCCTTCTGGTAAAATAGATAGTAACTCTTCACCTGATTGCACTGGTCCTTTGGTTACTTTAACTCTATAGACAGTTCCAGCAACCGGAGCTTTGATGGTTTCATCATCTTGTTGCTTTCTTGCTTGTTCTAACTGACCTGCAACGTTGGTCATTTCTTCTTTGCGCTTGTTCAACTCGGTCAAGATTTCACTTTGACGCTCTGAACCCACACGCTGCACTTGATTGCGGGCACCTTGATAAGCTGCTTGGATTGAGCGAATTTCTTGCTTTTGCCCAGCGATATCTTTTTCTAAAGATGATATTTTGCCTTGCTCTTCGTTAAGTTTGGTTTGAGCATTGACTATCTCATCTTTTGCCCTGGTAATTTGTGCATTTGCCTGGTTGAATGATTCTTCCGCTTGCAAGTATTGTAATTTCGCTACTCCACCGCTCTTCAGTAAAGATCCGAGTCTGTCTACCCTTTCTTGGGCAATCTTCAGGTTAGGTAATGTTTGGTCGCGGACTTGTTTGGCATTTTCCAGATTATTTTTAATATTAGCAAGATTACTTCTGGTGCTGTCTAGATTATCTTCCAAACGGGTCAGGCGTACTTTTGATTGGTCAATTAGTGCTAATTGACGGTTAGCATCAGCTTCAGCAGCAGCTTGACGTGCTTTGAAGTCTTGCAAACGAGAGTTTAAAAGTTCATTTTGTAGTTGGCTTCCAGCTATTGTACCACCAATACGTTCTGCATCCAAACGTCGCATGTCTTCCTGAATCAATTTTACAGATTTGCTGAGACGGGCAACATCGGCTTTTTGCCTGTCCGGGTTGCGTTGAATCAAAACTTTGTCTTTAGCAACGCGATCGCCTTCTTTAACGTTGACTGCGACAATTGACCCACCACCCAGCGATGTCACCGGTCGTACCTGTGTGGAAGCAATTAATTCCCCTGGTGCTGTCGCTACTTCATCTATTTGCGAAAAATTTGCCCAAGCGATCGTACCAAATATCACCGCACTAATTGTTCCTGCTAAAATTCTCGTGTATAGCGGTGGTAATTCCTGTACTGCTTTACCTAATTCATAAGATAATTGGTCTTCTGGTTTAGCAAATCTTTCTTTTGTCTGACGTGCTTGAGCAGCATTTGCAACTATGGAAGTTTTCATATTTGGTTAGTTGTTGGTGGTTAGTTGGAGCGTTGTTGGTGGATAGTTGTTGGTTGTTGTTGGTTAGTTGTCGCGTTGTTCTACTAAGTAAGTGGGTAAAATTAAATGTAAAATGCTCTCTTATTTCGTAGTGAGCGGTTTACCGCTCGTCCCTGAGGATTTTAACGGCTAAAACCGTTACTACCTTAAAGAACGTTTATTTATACCCATCTACTTAACCAAATTACGACTATCCACTATCAACCATCAACTATCCACTAACTCCTAACTCTTTCAAACTGCTAAATAACGCTTGATAAAATTTTCCAAGCTTTCTAGCTTAAAATTATAAATCGCCTCTAAATTGGCAATTTCCTCAGTTGTACAGAAAAACTCATTCGCTAGCAATGTACGGAAGGTTCCCAAAGCTTTTTGTCCTTCGGAATTAAACAAACCTAATGCACCCCGTAACCCATCAATTAACAAAAGTGGTGCGTTAATCAATACTGGCTCTTTGTTGAATATACGACTAAAAATTAGAGGAATATCTCCTCGCAATAAAATCTCCGGTCCTCCCACTGGTAAAATTTTGTTACGAGCAGCTAAAACTGTCACAGAATCTACTACCATTTTTGCTAAATCATCTGTACTCACAATTGAAGTTCGGTTTTTTGGATCGCCAATAAGCAAATAAAGTCCCGTTTCTCGAAACCGTTCTGCTAATGGCAGCAAATTTGATGCTAATCCAGATGGGCGTAAAATAGTGTAATTTAAACCACTGGCTTGTAAATAGCGCTCTACTGCTCGTTTTGCTTTGAAAACCGGAGCATCTTCATACCCCCGGTCAACACCTAGTACGGAAATGAAGACAAAATGCTCTACTTTATTGGCTTTTGCTTGATCGATTAATTCAATATTCGCTCGGTAATCTAGGGATAAGGCATTGCTATCAGAACCGTGGGCGCTGATAATATACTGTACGCCCTGACAAGCTTTCTGGATATCTTTTTCTTCTTGCAAATCACCGATGAAGATGTCAGATCCTCGGTGTTCTAACTCGCTGTAACGCGATGTCAAACGGACAAATGACCTCACGGACATCTGTTGTGTACGTAGTAGTCGCACGACTCTGCGACCAATATCTCCTGTTGCTCCAGTTACCAAAAACATATAAATTTGAATTGGGTGTTGGGTGTTAGTTGATAGTTGTTGGTTGATAGTTGTTAGTTGATAGTTGTTAGTTGTTGGTTAACAGTTATCGACCATCCACTAACCACTAACATTGTACAGACGCGATTAATCGCGTCTCTACCACTATCCACATCCTAAAATTTAAAATTCAACAATGACGGGTGTATGGTCGCTGGGTTGAGATAATTTTCTCGGTGCCATATCAATGGTGCAGCTGACTGCACGCTCATACAAAGCTTCCGTGAGATAATGATGATCGATTCGCCAACCTAAGTTACGGCGAAAAGCGGCAGCGCGATAGTCCCACCAGCTATAGTGTCCGCCTTCTGTGGTAAATTTACGAAAGGCATCGGCAAATCCTAATGCGAGAATTGTTCTTAAGGCTTGGCGTTCATGTTGAGATGCCATAATATGATTTTCCGCAATTACGCCTTGATGAATATCTTCAGGCTCTAAGGCTATATTAAAGTCCCCACACACGCAGATTTTTGTTTGGGATAATAAGAGCGTAGACCCGGAGGGACTTGTCGTCAGACATCGCAAATACTCATAGAGCAATTTTAACCATTCGAGCTTATATTCATATTTCTCGCTTCCCACCGCTGAACCATTGGGAACGTAAAGATTAACGATGCGAATGCCATTATTTACACCTGTAATCACCCGCTTGGACTCATCCCAAATTGGGTCTATATTTGCCAAAATTGATGTAAAACCAGTACTTACATCTGTAAGCGGTTCGCGACTAATCAAAGCTACACCGTTGTAAGCTTTTTGTCCTGATGTATACAGATGATAGCCCAATTCCTCAAAAGGCGATCGCGGAAAGTTACTATCTACAACTTTGGTTTCTTGTAAACAAAGCACATCAACCGAATTTTCACTCAACCAATTAACAACGTGTTCTAAACGAGTCCGAATCGAGTTCACATTCCAAGTCGCTATTTTCATTCTTTTTAATTATCAGTAAGTCAGTTGTTATTTATCAAGATTTATGAAGTTAGTTTTGGTCAACAAAATTCATTTCAAACAAAAATTTAGTATTTTCAGCTACAAAATATCTAGTTAATATATGATCCCCAAGATAGATGAAAGTATTTAGGATGACGTTGTATAATAGATATAAGATTATATAATACGTGTGTGGTAAGAATATTTAGTTAATTGTATTTTCAAGGTACGGTTAACCAATATCGCTGTCTGAGGAGTAAATAAGGTTAATTTAAATTGCAAACACTGAAGTAGAAATGCTTTACCGTCATAAGATTTAAGTGTCTGATATCAGGACTTTTTCAGCGGAAAAAGCAAAGAAATGAAAATCGCTCAAGTAGCCCCCTTATGGGAACAAGTTCCACCTCCGAGTTATGGAGGAATTGAGTTGGTAGTGAGTCGATTGACTGATGAACTAGTGCGTCGAGGTCATGATGTAACTTTGTTCGCTTCAGGAGATTCACAAACTTTAGCTGATTTAAAAGCAGTTCATCCGCGTGCATTGCGCTTAGACCCAAATGTCCAAGATTATGGCGTGTATGAAACACTTGAACTCAGCCAAGTTTACCAAAATTCAGGGGAATTTGACATCATCCATTCCCATATAGGGATTTCGGCATTACCTTTAGCGAGTTTGGTATCAACACCGACAGTTCATACTTTGCATGGTAGGTTTACGAACGACAACTGTCACGTATTTTCTTACCACCAAAAGCAAGCATACGTCAGCATTAGTAACGCCCAACGTCAAATCGATCTCAACTACGTCAGCACAGTATACAACGGAATTAATCCGGTAGATTATCCTTTTGTCGCCAAACCTCAAGAACCACCATATTTAGCATTCTTAGGACGCTTTTCCCCAGAAAAGGGACCGCAACATGCGATCGCTATTGCGAAAAAAACAGGTTGGCGTCTGAAAATGGCTGGAAAACTCGATTTAGTAGATTCTCAGTTTTTTGAACAAGAAATTGCCCCCCATATTGATGGTCAGCAAATTGAATACCTCGGTGAAATCAACCACACCGAAAAAGCTGAACTTCTCGGCAATGCTACTATTACGCTTTTTCCCATTACCTGGAGCGAACCTTTTGGTTTAGTAATGATTGAATCAATGGCTACTGGGACACCAGTAATTGCCCTGAACTTAGGCTCAGTACCGGAAGTGATCGCCCAAGGCGTTACAGGTATGGTTTGCCAAAGTTATGATGAAATGGCGGCAATGATTAAATCTGCTTTAGAATTAACTCGTCAAACCTGCCGAGAATACGTAGAAAACAACTTTAGTGTTAGCCAAATGGTTAACGGTTATGAAGCGGTTTATGAAAAAATCATTCAAGACCGGATTGATTATAACGGGCGCCTTCGTATCGGCAAAATCAGCTTTTAATTAACGCTTTTTTTCTACTTCAAACAAACAACGATTTTTTGTCAAGGAGGACTCGTATGAGTATGAAAGCCAACACCTGTCCGTGTTGCGGTGCTTCGCTGCTACGTCATGTCCGTCAAGGTGAATTATACTGGTTTTGCCAATCTTGTCGGCAAGAAGTACCACAGTTAACAGTTTGTACCTTGACTAACCCAGAAACCAGAACCACCGGAGTGCTTACCCCGACCGCAGTAAATTCCTTGATTACACAGACTGGTTCTCAAAGTTCATAGTTCCCAGGTTGCTAAAATTCGAGATTAATTAACCTTTATACATCTGGTAGAAAAGACTTAGAGACGCGAAATTTCGCGTCTCTACGGTTGTATTTCGTGCAACGCTTCAGCCTATCGCTAATATCGAATACACGTAGAGACGTAGCACTGCTAGGTCTCTACAAGGTTTTGGGTTCTATATGTACTTCCTAAACCTGAAATTTGCTGTAATTCCCAACAAATGTCTTTTGATCAAGTTGCCCGGTTAACCTGGTAAAATCAGGTGGAGCTAATTAATGGGTTTTGGCTGTGTTAGCAGCATTGCTTTATGGTCAGGAAGATTTACGGTTAGAGTCAGTTGTCAATCCTACTATCGGTGAGGGTGAAGTCGTCATCCAAGTAGGATGTGCCACAACTTGTGGCACAGATTTGAAAGTTTGGCGGCGCGGCGGTCATGCTAAAATGCTTAAGCCTCCTACTCTGTTTGGTCATGAGGGAGCTGGGCAGATTGTCGAATTAGGTGCAGGTGTTACGGGTTGGAAAGTAGGCGATCGCGTAGTGGCAAATAACTCTGCCCCATGCATGAAATGTTTTTTTTGTCAACGTCAAGAATATTCCCTTTGCCCAAATTTAACTTGGAATAATGGCACCTTTGCCGAGTACTTGAAAATTCCCGCAGCGATAGTTCAGCATAATTTATTGCCGATTCCCGAAGGCTTGCCCGATGAATTAGCAGCGATGACGGAACCTTTAGCTTGCGTGTTGCACGGGGTAGCGCGTTCTAACGTCAAAGCTGGGGATAAAGTAGTCGTCTTGGGAGATGGAGCGATCGGGCTGATGTTCGTCGCCAAATTAGCGTATGATTGGGGTGCTGAGGTGTTTTTGTTGGGTGGTAATGACTCTCGGCTAGAAATTGGTCAAAAGCTGGGTGCAGCAAAGACATTTAATTATCGTCAAATAGCAGATATTCCCAGTTTAGTGAAAGAACTAACCGATGGGTGGGGTGCAGATGTGGTGATTGAAGCGACAGGTGTACCAAGCGTTTGGGAAAGTGCGATCGCCTGCGCTCGTCCTGGTGCTACAGTCAACTTATTCGGTGGTTGTCCGCGAGATACTACAATTACCGTAAATACAGAACAGCTACATTACAGTGAGCTTACACTAAAAGGCGTATTTCACAACACTCCCAAGTTCGTGCGGGAAGCTTTATCACTCATCGCAAGTCGGAGAATTCCCTTTGAGTTACTTATCAGCGAACACCGTCCATTGAAAGATTTGGAACAGGTATTTTCTGATATGAAAGCGCGTAAAGTAATTAAAGTAGCAATGATTCCGTAAGTAGGTAGTACTGCGTCAAGGACTAATTGACGGATAGATTTTCTGTAGAGACGGCGATTTATCGCGTCTCTCTAACCGTCATTTAGGAGTTTGACAGACTACTACTAGATTGAATTAAATATAAAACCACCGTAGGGTGTGTTACCGCCGAAAGTACCGCATCTGCGATCGTTAATGGTCTGATATCTTGCACCATTCTCGATTAACCCGATATCCCGCCCTGAAATAAATTTCGGGCTAATAGCTTAAGTCCATTAAAATGGACTGAAAGTATTCTTTCGTAAGCATTTAGTCTTCTTAAGAAGACTTTGGCTATTAGCCTCAGAATTCATTCTGAGGCGGTTTTGGAATTGGTGCAGGATATCAATTGTAACGCACCCTACGATATTGAGTTACTCAGCTTCACCAATTAATGTAAAAGCAGCCCAGTTTAGGGGTCGATCATACTCTTGAATTGTTTTCAGCATAGCCTGACGCAAGGCTTGGGCTTTATCAGGATTGTGCTGGAGATTTTTGTAAAATTCAGTCATCAGCAACTTGGTTGAATCATCTGGAACTGTCCATAGAGAAACAATGACACTGGGTACTCCAGCATAAATCAAGGAACGAGACAATCCGATAACCCCATCCCCTGTAAGTCTACCTCGTCCCGTTTCACAAGCGCTGAGAACAAACAGTTCAGCTTTCAATTTCAAATCAAAGATTTCCGCAGCGGTTAGTAAACCATTATCTTTTCCTGAGGGAGCCAAAGCAATCCAACTTCCCAGAGCGTAATTATCATCTACCCGTCCGTGGGTTGCTAAATGAATAATTCGCGCTTTGGATATCTGCTGTAAGATATTAACCTTGGTGGCATCTTTGCCGATAATCGCTTTGGTCTTGAAGAGACGAGCAATTTCAGTAGCTTCCTCTTGTGCTTCTGGTAAAGGAGGTAACTGCTTTAGTTCACCATTTTCGTTAGATATACTCGGCATAATCGGATTACCCACAATTAAGAAATCCTTGCCAGAGGCTAACTTTCGTTGTTGATGAGTTAGTTGCAAAACTTGAATCGAGGGAGCTGTAAGGATAGTATGTTGCTCGATGAGGTATTTGCCTTTCTCGTCTTGCAAAGCTGGGAACGGAACCCGGAATAACGATTGTTGGGGAATGAAGATAACACGATCGCTATCATCTTTGGGTAATTCTGAAGCAATAGGTTTGATTAGGATTTGATGTAGTTGCTTTAATGGTTTATTCCATTCCACCGGACTAGTTTTGCGGATACTCTCAACTACAGTTTCTAGAGAAGTATTTTGTTGTTGCCACAGGGGTTTGAGGTCAAGTTTGCGAAATGTGACTTCACCTGTGGGTTTGATCACCCAAATATATAGTTCTGATTCTTTGGTTTGTAATTTACCTGCAATTTTGAAATCATCAGTAATAATTGAGTATTGAAGGAGGGTAGCATTTTGTGATTTGGCAATTTGTTTAATCTCGGCAATTGTTGGTGGTTCGGGCGATTTTGCCTCAGTGTTACCATTAGCCAAGCGAGATGATATTAACTCGACAAACGCCCTAGCACGACCGCGTTCAGCAATTTCTAAGGCTGAATCAGTTTTATTTTGGGCGATCAAGACTTGTTGTAAACTGCGATAGGTGTTACGTTGCGTCTCAAAAAACGATACTTTCTCACTATCCTTTAATTCTCGACCTCGGAGAGATTCCAAAACCTTAATTCCCTCATACAGGGTTTTCTCTGCTGCGGAGAGATTACCAGATTTATAGAATGCAGATCCTAAATTGTTTAAAGAGTGTGCCTCACTTTGACGGTTTTTAATTTCTCGTGCGATCGCTAAATTCTGTTGCTGGTAATCAATCGCTTTCGAGTATTCTCCTAGAGAATAGTAAGCATTCCCAAGATTACCTAGTGCCTTCCCCTCGCCCTGACGATCTTTTATCTCCCTGGCGATCGCTAAACTCTGCCGCTGGTAATCAATGGCTTTTTGGTAGTCTCCTAAATTACGGTAAATATTACCGAGATTACCCAGCACCGCACCCTGACCTTGACGGTCATTGATTTGTTTAAGAATATCTAAACTCTGCTGGTAGTATTCAATGGCTTTCAAGTATTCTCCTAGAGAGAAGTAAGCAATACCGAGATTACCTAGCGCATTACCCTCGCCCTGACGGTCTTTTATCTCCCTGGCGATATCTAATCTCTGCTGATGGAACTCAATCGCTTTTGAATATTCTCCTAGCAAATTGTAAGCAATACCAAGATTATCCAGCACCGCACTCTCACCTTGACGGTCATTGATTTTTCTGAGAATTTTTAAACTCTGCTCATGGTACTTAATTGCTGTCGGGTACTCTCCTAGGGATAAATAAGCATTACCAAGATTAGCTAGCGCCTTACCCTCGCCTTGAAGATCATTGATTTCTCTAGCGATCGCTAAATTCTGCTTGTGGTAATCAATCGCTTTCAGGTATTCTCCTAGAGAATAGTAAGCATTCCCAAGATTACCCAGCGCCTGTCCTTCACCTTGACGGTCATTGATTTTTTTGGCGATCGCTAACCACTGCTTATAGTACTCAATGGCTTTGTCATACTCTGTTTGTAAATAATAAGCAAGACCCAGAGTACCCAACGCCCGTCCCTCACCCCGACGATCATTGATTTGCTGGAAAATTTTTAAACCCTGCTGGTAGTACTCAATGGCTGTCGGGTACTTTGCTAGAGATAAGTAAGCATTACCAAGACTAGCTGTTGCATTACCCTCTCCTTGACGGTCTTTAATTTCGCGATAAATAATTAGTGCTTGTTGCCAAGACTGCAATGCAGCTGTAAATTGACTGGTTTGATACTGCTGAATACCTTGCTGCAACAATCTTTCAGCTTCCGTTTTCCGTTGATTTGCAGTTTGCGCCAACACCTGCGACGCCGTAAAAACCATCGACAAATTAGGAACCCAAGAAGTCGATAAAACCACCAACAGACAAACAAACGCACTCAATCCCAAATTGTGAAAACGCATCATATGAATAATTCTGCACAAAGGTTGGTAATTAGCCCACGTTCTTCGCCGTTGTCATTACCAACATTTTTTTTAATTGTCGTAAAACCCTTATTCAGCACCGGGCGATTAGAAATCGCGGCTACACAGGCAAAACCCGCCTGCGCGGGTTGAAAACCTTGATTTTACCTTAGTCCGCGCAGGCGGACTTCGTTTGTATAGCCGCGATTAGAAATCGCTAGGGCTAGGTGCTATGGATTTAACGACAATTTAGCTGTGACAAAAATGTTGGTAATGCTTAGGGCGAATAAAGCACAACATAATCAAAAACTGGTATCAGCATTTATTTCTGCGAAAAAGGGAAAACTATGATTACACCCTCTATGGAGGGAATCGTAATGTAAATCTCCAAAAGATAAAATGCTAAAAAAACCTTTACTGAATTTTCTGATTGTACCGTGTTCTGTAGTTCCCTTAACTTGCCTGGGAATGCTTTCTGATTCTAAAGTTAATGCTTTACCAGGACAAAGTACAGAGGAAGTCGGCACGTGGATTAAAGCTAATTCTACACTTCGTCCCAGCCGAAATGAGCGATTTCTGATTCAAAAGACTGATACAGCAGCACAGCGATTTAGTTTTCAAGCATCGGTGTTACCACCTGGTAGAGTCGCTTTTACCAAAGACCGCAGCAGAATACGCACCGAACGGATTGCGATGTATGATGCAATTAACGGGATTACGGCTCAACGTCTGCAAGAATCATTGCGGGTGATTTATGGGTTGGATATATATCAAGATTTTAATCGCGCTCAGGTGATATATGAGTATCCAAATCAAAGTGCGATAAATAATGCGCGTTTGGCGAAAACCCCTATCAGAGAAGCATTGCAGGGAGAATTGCGTGTAGGCGATCGCTATGCATATTGGGTAGAAGTTGCTCAACCCAAAGAAGGTAAAGCTTTCACCGGTCAGATGACAGTTTTCCTGAAAACCGATTTAGATAAGTTAGAAGCCGAATTGCGAAATCGTTAATAGACATAGGCTTAGAAATCAAATATGCGTTATCTTATATCTTGCACGCCCGCCCGAACGATTAAAATCGCGGCTAAACAAACCAAGTCCGGATGGTGCGCGGACTAATGTAAAATGAGGGGTTCTGTAGCCTGCGTAGGCAGGCTTTGTTCGGGTAGCCGCGATTTTAATCGTTAGGTGCAAGATATGCGTTATCCATAAACTCTAGAGACGTAGCACTGCTACGTCTCTACATTCTTTTTTACGCCTATATCTAATGTAGAGTTTGCCAATCACCAGAAAAGATACTTTCAACAGCGATCGCAATTCGCTGCAAGTCTTCTTTTAGGAGCGGGGGCCATTCTATCCCAGCTTTACGCCCCGCTGCAAAGAACTGTTGACTTTTGATGCTTAACTGATACAGCGAGTTAGCTAGTTCTTTCTCTATGATTGTAGCATCCTTGAGTTCTTCAAAAACCACTTTCAACGCCAATAAAATCGAAGTAATGTGCCCAGGTACAGGTGGCTTCCCCTGTTGCATCCGCATTAACAGAGCATCTGGGTTTTCCTCAGTTGTTATTGCCTGGTCAATAAGTAATTTGCGAGCAGTTCCGTAATTCATTTTTACAGAATACCAGAAAAGGCGATCGCTATAAATAGTGAAACGTTTGAAACAAGCATAATCATATTTTTATGAATTTTTAAGCTTTTAACTTTATCAAAAGAGTGATTATCTAATTAAGTAGGCGATCGCACCCAAAATTTAACTTACGTTTCTTTTCTCCCCAATGCCCAATGCTTTATGAGTGATATTTAATATTTCTTAATCTACCTAGTTTCGATTAAGTTAAAGTCAGGGTGTTGCTGATTCTTAATCTTCATCAAGTTATAAATCCGATTATTAAGTTTTTGATAATACTTGTGTCGGCTTGTACGATCACGATCAATTTATTGCTGGAATTGTGTACGCTGAAAAGAACTAAGCTAATAATTAAATTGAGGTCTGATGACTCCTACGATTATGCGTCAGCTTTGGACTGTGGTTGAAACAGCCCATTCCAAGACCCTCTTGCAACTAGACGATGCTAGCTTGGTGCAATGGTTAGTCAAACAAACCAAAACGCAAGCATTGTTAGATTGTAACGAAACCGATTTTCTCTGTGATTACATTCAAGCCAGGTTAAGCCTAATTCGTGATATTGCCCATGACCGTCAATGTTACAGCTAAGACAATTTTCATTGGTTAGTAGTTAGTAGTTAGTAGTTAGTGGATAGTCGATAACTCTTAACCATCAAGCATCAACGCTCCAACTAACCACTAACACTCGTACTATTGATTTCGTGGCAAATAACCTTCCACTAAGTAGTCAGAACCTACCACACGCCATGTGACACGTTCTAAGGGCAAAGCCTCAGTCATAGTGGTGAAGCCTAAGTCACCTACAGGTGTGGGTGCATTGTTACCACCAATGATTTTTGGAGCGATAAAGGCAAGAATTTTTTGTACAGCACCTTGAGCGATCGCACTGGCAGCTAACATTCCCCCACACTCCCACAAAACGCTGCAAAAACCCCGCTCATACAAGTAAACCATTACCTTATCTGGGGTGAGTGGAGTTAACTCCAGCACCTCTACTCCCTGATGAAGCAAGAATTCTTTAACATCAGGGTTAGCATCTACTTCTGTCAACACCAAAGTGGGAGCTTCCGAAGTTTGCCACAAGTGAGCATTTTCTGGCAATCTCAGACTGCGACTCATCACCACCCGCAAAGGATTATTTGCCCCCTGTTGATGACTGGTTAAATAAGGATTATCCTGTCGCACTGTATTACCACCGACAATTACAGCATCGCAAGCTGACCGTAATTGATGTACTTCAGTGCGGGCATCTCGGTTTGTCACCCAAGCACTATGACCAGTAGTAGTAGCAATTTTGCCATCTAAAGTCATGGCATATTTCAAAATACCCAAAGGTCGTTTGTAGAGAATACGATGGACAAAACCTTCATTTATTTTCTGGCAAGCTTCTTCTTCCACCCCTGTCACTACTTCTATCCCAGCGGCGCGTAAACGGGCAATGCCACCCCCAGCAACCAGTGGATTGGGGTCAACCATACCCACCACCACTTTTGCCACCCCAGCGGCGATTAAAGCCTCAGAACAAGGGGGAGTGCGTCCGTAGTGATTGCAAGGTTCTAGGCTGACATAAATTGTCGCTCCACGAGCGGCAACGCCAGCTGCTTTGAGGGCAAAAACTTCCGCATGAGGTTCCCCAGCACGAGGATGAAACCCCTCCCCGACAATCTCGCCATCTTT
>CASBQC010000016.1 GCA_949127805.1 Nostocales cyanobacterium PMM_0081 | reverse complement strand
CTCAAGAACTCTCCCCCACTCCCCCCTGTTCCCCATTCAGATACCAGATAATGTTAAAGAAGTTCAAAATTAGTACCAAAATAGGAGCAAGTTTCGCAGTCAGCCTGGTATCTTTTACAGTCATTGGTCTGCTTATTTACCGAACTGCAACACAAACGGTAGAAACTAGCCGTTTGCAAACTCACACCTACCAAGTACTAACAAGCCTGGAAAATTTTCTTTCTACGCTTAAGGATGCGGAAACCGGACAGCGGGGTTATTTGATTACTGGGTCGGAAGATTACTTGCAACCGTATAATTCAGCGATTCCCGTAATTGATAAAAAACTTACTGAACTACGAAGATTAACCGCAGATAACCCCAGTCAACAGGGACGGCTTGATGCTGTAGAATCTCTTACACAAAAGAGAATTGCCAGACTAAAAGAGGTTATTGAGATTCGTCGGACTCAAGGTTCAGCAGGTGTTTCTCAAGCAGTTTTAGCTGGTCAAGGCAAAGGCAAGATAATGATGGATAATATCCGTGGTCTCGTTTTGGATCTGGAAAACGAAGAACGGAGGTTGTTAAAACTGCGTTCAGCGGCAGCTAATGCAGCGACCAAGCAAATGAATTATAGTATTGCCTTTGGTATCCCGCTTTATTTACTTCTTTTAACATTAATCGCCTTTTTTCTCAATCGCAACATTTCTCGACCCCTTGAGGAAGTCTCTAGCGTTGCAAAGAAAATTGCTGCTGGAGACTTAGACACAAGTATACCTACTGACAATCGTCGGGACGAAATTGGTGTGTTGGCACAGACATTTAACAAAATGATTGCCAATTTGCGCTCAACAAATCACCAAACAGCAGAGCGAGACTGGTTAAAAAGTAACTTAGCGAAATTCAGCCAAATTTTGCAAGGACAGCGGAATTTGGAAACTGTTTCTCAACTCATCCTTAGAGAACTGGCGCCTTTAGTCTCGGCTCATCATGGTGTATTTTACTTGATGACAACACACCAGGAACAGCCAAGTTTAATACTTTTGGGAACTTACGCTTATCGAGAACGCAAGCATTTAGCAAACCGCTTTCAATTGGGTGAAGGTTTGGTAGGACAATGCGCTTTAGAGAAACAGCGAATTTTGCTAACTGAAGTACCTTCCGACTACATTAAAATCAATTCTGGGCTGGGGGAAGCAACCCCGATGAATATTATTGTTTTACCTGCGGTGTATGAAGAGCGGGTATTAGCCGTGATTGAATTAGCTTCATTTCAACGCTTTAGTGATATTCACCTGACCTTCCTCGACCAACTCAGCGAAACTATTGGCATCGTCATCGATAATATTACTGCATATCAACGCACCGAAGAATTACTTCAACAGTCGCGATCGCTTACCGAAGAGTTAAGAAGCCAGCAAGAAGAACTCGTACAAAGTAATCAACGCTTGGAGGAACAAGCGGAAACATTACAAAAATCCGATAAATTATTGCGACAGCAACAGCAAGATTTACAACAAAGCTACGAAGAGTTACAGCAACTCAACGAAGAATTAGAAGAAAAAACCGAGTTACTAGCTCAACAAAAGCAGGAAGTAGAATATAAAAATCGCGAAGTAGAGCAAGCACGCTTAAATTTAGAAGAAAAAGCCACACAATTAGCCACCACTTCTAAATACAAGTCGCAATTTTTAGCTAATATGTCCCACGAGCTAAGAACTCCATTAAATAGTTTACTCATTTTGGCGCAAGTTTTATCTGATAACAATGAAGGTAATTTAACACCCAAACAGATAGAATATAGCCAAACTATCTACTCAGCCGGTAACGATTTGCTCTCACTGATTAATGAAATTCTCGACTTAGCAAAAATCGAGTCGGGAACAATGGAAGTAGAAATAAAAGAAACTTTGTTCAGCGAATTGCAAAAGTACATAAAATGGACTTTCCAGTCAATTGCTGAAGACAAAAAAGTAGATTTTCGCGTTCACTTCGATCAACAACTACCCAGCGCAATTTACACAGATGTAAAGCGGCTTCAACAGTTGCTAAACAACTTGTTGGCAAATGCTTTTAAATTTACAGAAGTTGGTGAGGTAAGTTTACGCGTGTCAGTTGTCACTGAAGGCTGGAGTCGCGACCAAAAAAGTCTTAACAATGCTGAATGTGCGATCGCCTTTGCAGTCAGCGATACTGGTATCGGCATCCCCCCAGAAAAACAGCAGGTAATTTTTGAAGCGTTTCAACAAGCAGATGGCACCACTAGCCGCAAATATGGCGGTACAGGTTTAGGCTTATCTATTAGCCGACAAATTGCTGAGTTATTAGGTGGTGAAATTCGCTTAGTCAGTCAAGTCAATCAAGGTAGCACATTCACCCTGTATCTACCCCAGAGATACTCTGCATCGATAGGGGAGACAAAAAGAGGTGGGGAGAGGGGAAGTGGAGGACTCCTTGGAGGACAAGGGGGAATTTCTCCCTCATCTCCCCCATCTTGTACAGACGCGATTAATCGCGTCTCTACTGTCACCCATTCGGCAATTGAAGACGATCGCCTAAATATTCAAACTGGCGATCGCACTCTTTTGATTATTGAAGATGACTTAAACTTTGCCCGAATATTAATCGATTTGGCACGGGAACAAAACTTTAAAGCTTTGGTAGCTTCTCGTGGTGATGTCGGTTTGGCAATGGCACGAGAATTTCAGCCGGCTGCCATTATGTTAGATATCCGTTTACCGGTGATGGATGGTTGGACTGTACTCGACCGTTTGAAGCACGACCCCAACACCAGGCACATTCCAATTCACATTATGACAGTTGAAGAAGGGCAAAAACGAAGTCTGCAACAAGGTGCGATCGCCTATTTGCAAAAACCTATCACCAGCGAAGCACTTTTTCAAGCTTTGAGAGATATCAAGACATTTGTCGAACGAGGAGTGAAAAATCTACTCGTGGTAGAAGACAATGAATTACAACGTCGCAGCATAGCTGAGTTAATTGGTAACGGTGATGTAGCGATAACTGCTGTTGGTACAGCTACAGAAGCTTTAACAGCACTTAATACTAGTCATTTTGATTGCTTAGTGTTGGATTTGGGATTACCTGATATGAATGGTTTTGAGTTAATCGAGCGAATTAAGCAACAACCAAATCTCGGTTATTTACCCATCATTATTTATACTGGGAAAGAGTTAACATATAAAGAAGAAACAGAACTGCGTCGTATTTCTGACACTATCATTGTTAAAGATGCGCGTTCCCCAGAACGATTGTTAGACGAAACATCACTGTTTTTACATCGCCTTCAGTCAAATTTACCAATTTCCCAACAGTTATTATTAGAACAGCTACGCCAAAGCGATCCGGTGCTAGCGGGTAAGAAAGTTTTAATTGTTGATGATGACATCCGGAACATCTTCGCTCTTACTAGTTTATTAGAACGTTATCAAATGGAAATTCTTTACGCTGAAAACGGTAGAGATGGCATTACCATGTTACAAAATAATTCTGATATTAATGTTGTATTAATGGATGTAATGATGCCAGGAATGGACGGTTACGAAACAATGCAAGCTATTCGCGCTATTGATGAATTTAAAAATATACCAATGATTGCCTTAACTGCAAAAGCAATGAAAGGCGATCGCGAAAAATGCATTGACGCCGGCGCCTCGGACTATATCACCAAACCCGTTGATACCGAGCAACTGCTCTCACTATTAAGAGTTTGGCTGTATCGGTAAGAATTTGGGCATTCGTAATTGGTAATTGGTAATTGGTAATTTGATAAGGGGACTGCTGTTAAAGGAAGAAAAGCTTTTCCCATTCCCCGTTCCCCATTCATTATATCTTGCACCTTTACGCATAAACAATGAATCGAATAGTTTTCAGTAGCTAATTTAACCTCAATAAAATATTCTCAAACAGTCCTCTTTCAGAGGACTTTAGCTATCAGACAGGGACTTATAGTCCCTGGCGAGCAAGAACGCAGATAGGAGCTGATATAAATACTTAGTAACTTTTTTCATGCATTACATGTTAG
>CASBQC010000015.1 GCA_949127805.1 Nostocales cyanobacterium PMM_0081 | reverse complement strand
CTCTCCCACTCCCCCACTCTCCCACTCTCCCACTCTCCCACTCCCCCAAAATGAACACCGCCAATTCCAAAGAATTCGAGCAGCATTTTTCCGGGACGCTTTCAGATTATGTGACAGCGATCGCCTGGTCGCCTGATAATATAACTTTAGCTGCAACCTCCGCTGCTGGAGAAGTTACGCTTTGGCAAGATGGCGATTTAGCAACTTTGCAAAGTGGTAATGGTCAATCACTAAACTGTGTAGCCTTTTCCCCAGATGGGCAATTTTTAGCCGTTGGGGGACAGGATGGACGAGTGAAAATTTGGCGGCAAAGTCAATTAATTACTACTTTGGAAAATGCCCCCGCTTGGGTTGATAAGCTGGCTTGGAGTCATACTAGCAATCAGTTGGCTTTTAGTTTGGGGCGTTACGTGCAAGTATGGGATGGCGATACTCGTGAAATTATTGTCACGCTGGATTTTGAAAATTCCTCAGTATTAGCTATTGATTGGCGAAGTGATGGGCAATACTTAGCTGTTAGCGGTTATCAGGCTGTCAAAGTATGGAATTCTCAAGATTGGAATGAGGAACCATACGTTTTGGAAATGCCTACTGTCAGTGTAGCTATGGCTTGGTCGCCTGATGGTAAATTTTTGGCTTCTGGCAATATGGATCGCAGCGTCACTGTGTTGGAATGGGATAATCCCGACCCTTGGGTAATGCGTGGTTTCCCTGGTAAAATTCGCCATTTGGCATGGTCAGAAGCTATCACCAAAGTAGGTGCGCCGATTTTGGCTTCTTCCAGCGTTGAAGGGATTGTAGCGTGGGAAAAGCTGGAGGATGATTCTTTGGGATGGGAAGCGACAGTATTAACAAATCATGTGGATGTAATTCAGGCGATCGCCTTTGCACCCAACAGCTTTATTCTCGCTTCCGCTGCTAGTGATGGTTGGCTGTGTTTGTGGAATAAAGCCAAGCAAGTTTCACAGGTTCTCACAGGTGCATCAGCAGGGTTTTCCTGTCTAGCTTGGCACCCCCAAGGCAAATTACTTGCTGCTGGTGGCGAAAATGGCGAATTATTCATTTGGTCAAAAGTGTCGCGGGGTCAAGGATTTGGGCAAAGTTAAATGAAGGAAGAGGGGAAAATATGTAGGGTGCGTTACTAACGCACCCTACGGACTATAGCTGATAAATTTAATGGTAATTATCAAACCTATCACTTATACTCAGCTTAAAATGAGTTCTATTGATGTCAGCGATGAATAAACTTGCACTGACTTTGCTTTGCTCCTCCAGCTTTTTTAGCGCAATGCTCCTAACAGTCAATCCAGCTTTTGCTAAAAAGGCAACTCCTCAAGATTTAGCTACTCCCAAGTTGCAGCCACCTCTTGAACAAACTGTGAATGCACCTGCGGTTAAAAAAGACACTGAATTTCCATCCATCCGATCTAGTGAAATCAAAGACGTTGCTATGCAGATGTTTGGCTGTGCCTGTTCTAGCTGTCAAGCTGTTGCTAGTCAAATAATGCTACAAGGTAGTCTGCCTCAGCCTCAATAAGCCAAATTCTGGCGTTGCTGATTTGAAATATGAATTTTAAATTTTGACGCGTGATTCTAACATTAAAACTTGCCTTTGTAGAGACCTTCCGTCCGGAACGTTTTTACCAATAATTAGGAATTTCATATTAATATTCACCAACGCCCAAATTATTAACATTCACAAGCTCAGTTGATGGTAAACAATTTATTGGGTATGCTGTATCTGCAACACCCTCTGTAATCTATAAATTATGAAGATCGCTAAACTGATTTTACTCGCCTTTCCTGTAGTTATAGCATCAGCATTGATGCTAGCTAGTCCTGCCGCAGCATCGATTGTGAATGCACCTGCTAAAGCTGAAGTTACTTTAGTGTCTGCACAACCAATTCCCCAATCGGTAACACCATTAACTCAAGAATCTAATCCTATCAAAGATCAACTTGGTTGTAGTTGTGCTACTTGCGTTCAAGCTAATTCTCAGCTATTGCAAGGTAAGCTACCATTTGCAGGCATTTAAAAAGTTATAAGTTATGTAGTAGGGGTACAGCGGGACGTTGTGCCCCTATTAATTTTGCTTGAGTGTGAATGGCACTGCTACAATTTCCAACAGATGCCCGACTTGGTTTGTCACATCAACTTCTATGAGTAATACGCGCTGTCATCACCACATTCCCAACATTAACTGTGTTATTTCAGTTAATTTGGGATTTTTGCGCCACATTAGCTTTATTCAGCATAATTGCTGTTTGAAGAAACGGTAGGAGAAGCTTTACACGCCTTCATTATCTTATTCTCACCCTGACCCTCACCTAAGATTTTGCGAGTGCGTTAACGCTTCGCTATTTGACAACCAAGTCCTGAAAATGCTGGGATTTCACTTCACGAAGATGATAAAGATTATCGTTATTGTAGCGCAGAGAGGAGTTAATGATGTCAAAACTAATACCATCAACTAATTCTCTGCGAATTGCCCTTGTTATTCTAGCGATTGGATTCGCTGGGTGTAATCGAAATACAAACACCGCTTTCACGCAAACCAGTAGTAGAAATAATAATTTGCCTCAAGTAGTAGCAACTACAAGCGTACTATGTGATTTTACTAGACAGGTTGCGGGAAACTCAGTTAATCTGACCTGCTTGATTCCCCCTGGAGCAGATCCGCACGTTTATCAACCAAAGCCCGAAGACCGGGAAGCGATGGAGACGGCTTCCCTTATTTTATATAACGGCTACAATCTGGAACCGAGTTTGATTAGATTGATTAAAGCTACTCAAAACCGTACACCGAAAATAGCTGTAGGTCAAGTTGCCGTTCCCAAACCACAACAGTTTCAGCAAAATGGCAAGATAAACGATCCTCATGTTTGGCATAATGTGAAGAATGCGATCGCAATGGTGGATGTCATCAGTCGCAACCTAGAAAAAGTCTCACCAGAAAACGCGACGCTTTATACCAAAAATACGCGTAAAATCAAAAGTGAGCTAACTCAACTGGATAATTGGGTTAAGTCAACCGTTACAACTATTCCCGCCAATCAACGCGAATTAGTTACAACTCATAACGCAATGGGTTATTACGCTTCTTCTTACGGTCTTTCACTAAAAGGCACGCTAGATGGCATCAGCACTCAAGGAAAACCTACAGATGCGCGTGTCAAAAGCTTAGTGAATAATATCAAGGAAGGGAGAGTGCCGACAATTTTTGCCGAAACCACAATTAACCCCAACTTAATTCAGTCTGTAGCAAGACAAGCGAGAGTAAAAGTTTCCCCAAGAGAACTTTTTACCGATAGTTTGGGTGAACCAGGAAGCGAGGGAGAAACCTACCAGAAAATGATGATGGCAAATACCCGCACAATTGTTGAAGGATTGGGAGGTACTTATTTGATATTTGTACCGAAGACTA
Source organism: Nostocales cyanobacterium PMM_0081 (assembly GCA_949127805.1). GTDB lineage: Bacteria > Cyanobacteriota > Cyanobacteriia > Cyanobacteriales > Nostocaceae > Hassallia. Next base: position 14 of record CASBQC010000015.1, on the reverse strand, counting down.
GGTAATGGGGGGAG
>CASBQC010000014.1 GCA_949127805.1 Nostocales cyanobacterium PMM_0081 | reverse complement strand
TTAACAAAACGAAAATATTGGATGTTATAAACTAACAGAAAACTTCCAAATAACCAGTTAAAAATAGTTATGATAACCAGTAAAAAACCAAATCTATGTTTGAATCTAAAAAACCCTTAATTATTTCTACAGATAGTGCCTTAAAATCAATTGAATCGGTAAAAGATTTGGGAGACAACCTTAATTTAAATAATGTTTTTGGTTTGGGTAAATCCTCAGAATCAGCACAATCAGAAAAAAACCCGAACCCCACACTCAACAGTCCGGCAGTTCTTGCAGATTTCAACGGTGATGGTAAGACAGATAAATTTTGGCGCAACTCTCAAACTGGTGAAACCTCAATTTGGCTGATGGATGGGACAAAAGTTGCCCAAACAGGTAATTTGGATAAAGCTGACTCATCTTGGAATTACAAGATTGCAGATTTCAACGCTGATGGTAAGAGTGATATTTTATGGCGTAATAGTCAAACTGGTGACAATGTTATTTGGTTGATGGATGGCACAAAAATTGCCTCTAATGCTTTTGTGTTGCAAGTTGACCCATCCTGGAATAGTGACATTGGGGATTTCAATGGAGATGGCAAGACTGACATTTTGTGGCGAAATGCTCAAACTGGTGAAAATGCTGCTTGGATAATGGATGGGACAACAGTTACCACTGCGGCTTTTCTACCAAAAACTGATGCTAACTGGACTCGTAGTATTGTAGATTTTAATGGCGATCGCAAGACTGATGTATTTTGGCGTAATACTGTAACAGGTGAAAACAAAGTTTGGTTTATGGATGGTACGAAAGAGAGTGAGTATTCTCTGGCACAAGTTGACCCATCCTGGAATTATACCCTTGGGGATTTCAACGGAGATTCTAATACTGACATTCTCTGGCGCAATAATCAAACTGGAGAAAACAAAGTTTGGACGATGAATGGCATCCTCATCAATGAGGGTACTCTAACGACACTTGATGCCAATTGGAATCCTAGCATTGGCGATTTTAATGGCGATGGCAAGACTGACATTTTTTGGCGAAATTCTGTAACAGGGGAAAACACTGCTTGGCTGATGAATGGTACAAATATTGATACTTCTGCTTTTATGCCGAAAGTTGACCCCGCATGGAGTTCTAGTATTGGCGATTTTAACGGTGATGGCAAGACTGACATCTTCTGGCGCAATACTCAAACCGGCGATAATACAATTTGGCAAATTAATGATACCATAGCTACTCCCACCAATCTAGACCCAGTTCCTTTAGAGTGGTATTCTTAATATAATTTGGTCGTGATGGTATCCTTAAGCTTTTTAGCCCACGCAGGTGTGCCATGTCTTTTTATTTCGTAGTGAGGAACATTAACTGTCCGACAATAATCTTAAGATTTGTAACTAAAAACTTGAATTGCGCCATTTTCTGGTAAGTTACCAGAGCTAATAGCAAGAGTGTCACTATTGTTACGACGTACATTCACGCCCTGCATTAAAGTTAAAAAATCATCAAGTGGGGAAATGTCGCAGGTAGCAGTATCTGCGGCTTCTGTACGGTATTGGGTAGGAATTATCAGCTTGGGATTTAACACCTGAACCGCTTGCTTGGCTTCTTGTGGATTGTAAGCTTTCGCACCACCTCCCACGGGGATGAATGCGACATCAGGACGCCCCATGAGTATTTTTTGCTCAATTGAAATTGGTGCGGCGGCTCCTCCTAAGTGTAAGATACTAATTCCACCTTGCTTCCAACCCCAAGCGGTGTTGATGCCAAACTGCTTACCACCTTTGCGATCGTGGTCTATGGCAATTCCCTGGAATTTTATCCCTTGAAATTCGTAAACTCCAGGTTCGTAAATTAGCTTTGGATTTCCCGGTAGTCCTTCTACCGCACCTTCATCTAACAGTTGACTGCTAATTAGTACCAAATCTGCGGTGACTTTGGGAGGACGATATTTAGCAGTACAGCCGATCGCTCGAAAGGGATTTACGATAATTTTTGTCCCACCACCAGTAAACAGAAAGCAAGAATGACCCAACCACTGAACTGATAATGAACCGCTAGATTGTGCGTTAGCTTGAAGGTGTGAACCTAACTCAGTAACTAAGGCTGTTACTAACCCTGCCCCAGCATAGCTTATCAATTGTCGTCGTTTCATTAATTACTCTCTCGACTGTAATTGTTCCAGAAAGTTTCGCAATAACTGCTTACCTGAAGATGTCAGCACACTCTCTGGGTGAAACTGGACGCCTTCAATGTGAGGATAGTTCCGATGTCGTACTCCCATAATGGTTCCGTCTTCTACCCAAGCAGTGATTTCTAACACGTCTGGACAAGTATCGCGGTCAATCACTAAACTATGATATCTGGTTGCGGTCATCGGATTCTCTAAACTCCGAAAAACTCCTACTCCTGCGTGAGATACAAGAGAAGTTTTGCCATGCATCAACTCAGGGGCAGAAACTATTTTACCACCGAATACTTGACCAATGCTTTGATGTCCTAAACATACGCCCAATATAGGCAAGTTAGATCCGAGATTTTCAATCAAATCTAGAGATATTCCCGCATTTTCTGGTCGTCCAGGTCCGGGGGAAATCACGACAGCATCGGGTTTTAGTGATTGAATTTCCGAAACAGATATCTTATCGTTACGAAAAACTTTAATATCCGCAGCTACTGGAAACTCTGCTGCTAGTTCTCCCAAATACTGCACCAAGTTATAGGTAAAGCTGTCGTAATTATCGATGACTACAAGCACAGCGATTAACTCCTGGTTTTTACAACTGAATATAAGTGATTTTTACTCTCACCAGATTTTAATATTTGTTTAGACATGCCAATATAAAACACGATTAATCGTGCCTTCTAAATATAAGATTTAATATTGTATCAGATTTACTGGGAGGTTATCTGGGCAACGCAGTCACCTCCGCTTGGGGCGATCGCGTGTCTCTTATTTCAATGCCGACAAAATTAAGGTAAACATTGGCGGAAGTAAAAGTATACCAGCAACTAGCACCGCGACTAAAGCAGAAATTAGCACAGCACCAGCAGCACAGTCTTTAGCAATTTTTGCCAAATCATGGTACGTTTGCTTGACTGTTAAATCTACCAAAGACTCAAGCGCTGTATTCAGCAACTCCAGTGCCAAAACTAAACCGCTAGTTAAGGCAATGACCGCTATTTCCACTGGTTGTAGATGAAAAAAAAGGCTCAAGCCGATTGCTAAAACGAAAACACCTACATGAATGCGAAAGTTGCGTTGACTTTGAAAAGCGTAACTGATTCCAGCCCAGGCATACTTAAAACTAACAAATAAATTAGAGGCAACGCGCCAGGAGAGTGAGCGATCGTTGGTCACAATTGTTTCTAAGTGGTTTGGCGTGGGTGATGAAGAAACTTGTTTGGACATAGGCTGAAAACATAACACCAGATTAAATAAAGTGGGAATCTTAGCCGATTTTAATCGTCCAATCAATTTTTCGGTAATTTTATACAGAAGTATTATATAAAGAACGACTAAAAATTAACACTTACGCTCACGTCTCTAAGTGTTATTCTATGTCAATGGCAATACCAATTGCCTTCAGTAGTATCACTTGCTGTTTTAGCATTCGCGTTTCTGTTTCTTCATCAGGATGATCCCAGCCTAGTAGATGCAATAAACCATGAGCCGCTAACCATGCTAACTCGGTTGATAAACTATGCTCTTGCTGTTGAGCTTGACGTTTGGCGGTATCTACAGAAATAACTATATCACCTAGATATAAAGGCATAGAGGCTGTTATTTCCTGACTTTCAGGAAAGTCTACCTCTAATGTTGCAAAAGATAAAACATCTGTCGGCTTGTTTTGCTGACGATACTGGGCATTTAAAGTTTGAATTTCCCCATCGTCTGTCAAACGTAAGCCGATTTCATAAATTGATTTTGGTGGAATATCAGGTTGTAGTATTTCCAACCAGCGACGAAACCAGCTTGACCAAGTTTCAGCCGCAATTGGAATTTCAGCCTCCGCAAGATTTATAGCTTCGGCTGGGGGAGACTCATGAAAACAATTTTCTACATATAATTCAACTTGCACTTTTCTCCACAAAGTAGGACGGTGCGATCGCTTCGGTATCGTCAGTGAGTCAGATAAGCAAGACCCACCAACACAGCCACAAGCCCGACTGAGGTTAGGGCAAAATGTTTAAGAGAAGTGCCACCCTTACGCACCATGTTTCGCATGGCGAGTTTGACGTAGCTTGGTTTAGATTCGGTTTTCTGAGAGTTGCTCATGATGATTTGATAACAAACTCATTTATAAATGTAACAGTTTGGGGAGGCGGCAGTTGCCATTTTGGCAAATTGGGGGACTAGGGACTAGGGATT